>JADFZS010000270.1 GCA_015232405.1 Magnetococcales bacterium
CAGGCTGCTGATGGATTGACGTCCTCAATTAACATGCCCCCTTCCCCTCTGGTACATATTCAACTGCTGCTTAAACGCAGACTTGCAATAAAAGATCAGATAAAAAGTGTGCAGCTCCATGCTCGTAACCAGATATCACGGGCCCAAACCAAATTACAATTATCCCGATTACGAGCGCAAAACGATAATAACAATCTGCAAAATGCCTGGAGACATGAGGCCAAAGGTCTATCCGACCTTAATAACACAACCAGAAGCTATTATGACAATCAGCAATCAGCAAAAACAGCCCAACAGACCATGCGACAAGTGTATGAGGTGAGCGAAGCACAAATTGCCACTTTAACCCATGAGATAAAACAGATAGAAAATGATATAGAGGTAACAAGGATCACCTGGGCAAACCAGTATGGGGCGCAACTGTTGGATGCTGCAGTCTATACACAAAAGGCAATTAAAGAGGTCAACGACCGTTATCGACCAATTTTGGCAATTGCCCAAAAGAGAATAAACAAGGAACAAGCAGCTTTAATGATGGCAAAAAACATTTTGCAAAGGGTTAAAATAAAGGCATATAAAGAGTCGCAACAGACCATGGCCTGGGTAACAGAAAACCAAAATAGGGTTAGAAAAGCCCAAGCTGCAGCAGGATCATCATGGCATGTAGATAGAGGTTCTTATGGTGATATAAGGGCAGAGTTGGAACTACAATCAACAACCAAAAAACAGCTTAAACTGGCCCTTAGTCAAGCCAAGGTTGTCGGTGGTTTGATCGCCTCTGAAATCGCAGTTGCCACCGCCAAAGTTGAAAGCCAAGCAGCAAGACTACAAGCAGCTATGGATGCAATGGTAATTTTACAAACCGAGAACAACAATGAGGTAAGTTTCTACGCCCAAAAACAGCAACTAATACGCACCCTATCTTCATTGGTGCGAGGACCAGTGCAGTATAATAATTAAATTGGTGGGGAGTTATCGTTATTTGTAACGGGGATAAGTCTATTGAAAATCAACCAACTGTAGGAGCAGGTCTGCTCCTACAGTTGGTTTTTTGGTCTGAATAAATTTAAGCTTCAGGGCTGGCCACTGGGCTAGCTTCGGCTTCGACCTCCTCTTCTTCTTCCTCTTCCATCTCTATACCATCAACAACCCGGCCCAAAAAGTCCAAAACCTGACGGTTTTGCCCAAATACTTCACCACCTTGGGCTTGCAGGCCAGCTTTAAGGCTATCAAAAGGCTCAAAACTGTAATGGAGAGGCTCATCCTCTTCGATTACATCATCCAAAATATAGACGGCTCTCTCTTCATCTTCGTACCAATCTTCTATTTTAAATTTACGGGGATCTTCCAGCTTGGTCAGGATCGGCTCTTTATTACCAAACTCCAGGGTAACGCTCTGTCCCACTTTTATATCGGCAACTGCAATTTTTTCCATGGAATAAATCCTTAAAAGTAAAAGCCAAAGGGTATGGTTATCTCACAACCCTAGAATATCCCCCATATTATACAAGCCCGGCTTTTGATCTGCAACCCACATAGCTGCCCTCACCGCCCCATTGGCAAAAATCATCCGGCTTTTTGCCCTGTGGGTAATCTCAAGGCTCTCATCCATAGCGATAAACATTGCGGTATGATCACCAACAATATCACCACCCCGAATGGTTGAAAAACCGATGGCCTTATCATCTCTAACCCCGGTATGGCCCTCTCTGGCGAATACACCAACATCAGCCAGATTACGGTCAACAGCACTGGCTATAGCTTCACCTAAACCAAGTGCTGTACCAGATGGGGCATCCACCTTTTTTTTGTGGTGGGCTTCAACTATCTCAAAGTCGGCACTGCCATCTAGAACTTTTGCCACTTCAGCAGCTATTTTAAACATAAGGTTGACCCCAACACTGTAGTTGGGAGCAAAAACAATGGGGATATTTTTTGCAGCTTGGGCCAATTTTGCCACACCATTGGCATCAATACCTGTGGTGCCAATAACCATGGGAGAGTTGTGAGCAACGGCAATATCGATATGGTTAAGGGTAGCTTCAGGGGCGGTAAAATCAATTATCACCCTGTTGGCAGCAAAAACAGCCTGGGGAGAATCAACCAATAAAACGCCGTTACTACCAATACCAGCCAAAGATCCTACATCCAGACCTATTAATTCGGACCCAGATCGTTCACTTGCTGCCTCTAGTATAGCCTCTGGTTGATTATCCACCGCCTGGACCAACATACGGCCCATACGTCCACCAGCACCCACTATTCCAATAGCTGTTTGTGACACAACAAAAACCCCTATTATAAGGAGGAAGCAACGCCCTTGTTAACTGGACATTTTATCCAAGAAATCTTTTACTTTACCTAAAAATGAGTTTGATTCCGGCTGGCAATCTTCTTTGGAGCATTTGGCAAACTCTTCCAACAGCTCTTTTTGCCGTTTGCTTAGATTAACCGGGGTCTCTATACGTACCTCAACAACAAGATCACCAACTACACCAGGACGGTTTAGTTGTGGCAGCCCCTTACCTCTGAGAGCTAGACGGCGACCTGTTTGAGTACCAGCTGGTAGTGTCAGTCTGGCCCTTCCTCGCAGTGTGGGAACCTCTAATTTACCACCCAAAGCAGCCTGAACCATTGTTACAGGAACATGACAGAGAAGATCCGCCCCGTAGCGTTCAAACATGGCATGATTGGATACCTCTATCATTATAAAGAGATCCCCAGCAGGGCCGCCATTCATACCGGCTCCACCCTCACCTGAAAGACGAATACGGGTTCCGGTATCAACACCGGGTGGAATCTTGACGGTAAGGGTTTTTTCTGATCGTTGCCTACCCTGACCACGACATGCAGAACAAGGATTGCGAATGATTTTACCCTGACCAGAACAGGCTGAACAGGGTCTGGCAATGGAGAAGAAACCTTGTTGGGTGCGCACCTGACCCACACCACCGCAAGTGGAGCAGGTCTCAGGCCCGGAGCCGGATTTGGAACCGCTACCTTTACAGCTATCACAAGCAACAATGGTGGGAATCCGCAACCGCTCCTCAGCACCGTTCATAACGGTCTCCAAGGTAACGGTCAGATCATAGCGGAAATCCTCACCTCTATTGTTTGCACCACGACCACCACGGCCACCACCGCCACCAAAGATATCGCCAAAAAACTCCTCGAAAATATCTCCGAAGCCACCACCAGGGCCACCACCAAAGCCGGGGCCACCAGCCCCGCCCTGCCCAAGACCAGCATGACCGTATTGGTCATAAACTGCACGTTTTTTGGGATCTTTCAATACCTCATAGGCATTGCCAATCTCTTTAAAACGGGTTTCGGCCTCTTTATCACCTTGGTTGCGATCTGGGTGATGTTTCATGGCCAGCTTACGAAAAGCTGACTTTAGTTCCTTTTCACCCACATCTCGTGGGACCCCAAGGGTTTCGTAATAATCTTTCGGCATGAATATCTACTTCTTTTCGTTGTCTTTAACTTCCTCAAACTCAGCATCGACCACATCTTCGGCCCCTGCACTTGCACCACCACCTGCATCTGCTCCTGGAGCCTCAGCACCAGGGCCAGGGCCACCGGGACCACCAGGACCACCAGCTTCAGCACCAGCATCCTTATAGATGGCCTCACCAAGCTTCATAGAGACCTCAATCAACGCTTGGGTTTTGCTCTCGATTGCATCTGCGTCTTCACTATCTAGAGCTGTTTTAACCTCTGCAATTGCTGCCTCGACGGTGGATTTTAGTTCAGCATCTATTTTGTCTTCATTATCTTTGATTGATTTCTCAGTAGAGTAAACCAGAGAGTCAGCTTGGTTACGAGCATCAATGAGTTTGCGTTTTTTGGCATCCTCTTCTGCATGTGCCTCGGCCTCATTGACCATCTTTTCAACCTCTTCATCAGATAAACCACCAGAGGCTTTAATCTGGATAGACTGCTCTTGACCTGTTCCTTTATCCTTGGCTGAAACATGAACCAGACCGTTTGCATCGATATCAAAGGTAACTTCAATTTGTGGTACACCCCGTGGTGCTGGAGCAATACCTACAAGATCAAACTGACCGAGCATTTTACAATCAGAGAACATCTCCCGTTCACCTTGTGCCACACGGATGGTAACAGCAGACTGGTTATCAGCAGCTGTAGAGAACACCTGAGATTTTTTTGTCGGTACAGTAGTATTTTTTTCGATAAGCTTGGTCAACACACCACCAAGGGTCTCAATACCCAATGATAGTGGAGTAACATCAAGCAAGAGAACATCTTGTACATCACCTTTTAAAACACCGCCCTGAATAGCAGCACCAATGGCAACCACCTCATCAGGGTTTACACCCTTGTTGGGGTCTTTGCCAAAAAACTCAGTCACTACCTGCTGTACTTTGGGCATTCTGGTCATACCACCAACAAGAATAACCTCGTCAATGTCTTGAGCAGAAAGAGAGGCATCTTTCAGAGCCATACGACATGGATCCAATGTGCGTTGAATTAGACCGTCTACCAAAGATTCCAACTTGGCACGGGTCAAGTTGACATTAAGATGTTTAGGCCCACTGGCATCAGCGGTGATAAACGGTAGGTTAACATCGGTCTGGGAACTGCTGGAAAGCTCAATCTTAGCCTTCTCACCAGCCTCTTTCAAACGCTGTAGAGAGAGACCATCATCACGCAGATCAATACCGTTATCTTTTTTAAACTCCTCCGCCAGATAATCGATAACCGCTATATCAAAATCTTCACCACCCAAGAAGGTATCACCGTTGGTGGATTTTACCTCAAACACACCATCACCAATCTCAAGTATGGAGACATCAAAAGTACCACCACCAAGATCATAAACAACGATGGTCTGAGAGCCTTTTTTATCGAGACCGTATGCCAAAGCGGCAGCAGTTGGTTCGTTGATGATTCTAAGGATGTTCATGCCAGCAATTTTGCCAGCATCCTTTGTGGCTTGACGTTGGGCGTCATTGAAATAGGCTGGTACTGTTACGACAGCATCTGTTACATCTTCACCAAGATAATCCTCAGCTGTCTGTTTCATCTTTTGCAGAATCATGGCCGATACTTCGGAGGGGCTTACCTTTTTATTATCAAGCTCAACCCAGGCATCACCATTATCGGCCTTGACGATGCTGTACGGCACCATATCCATATCTTTTTGGGTCATTGGGTCTTCAAAACGCCGACCGATCAACCGCTTGATGGCATACAGG
>JADFZS010000271.1 GCA_015232405.1 Magnetococcales bacterium
TACTCAATAAACTTGGCAGCATAACCAGGTATTGAAAAGTTAACAGCATTTTGTGAACTGCGGAAATAGATGAAATTGCCCTTTGAAGCCACCGCTTTTTTACGTACATCAACTATTGAATTTGCACATGTAAGTTCTCTTTCAAGCAACTTTTTTAAGTTCAAAGCCATGTTGCGTGATTGATTTTTTTTGTAAAAAATTGTCGCTTTTTGGTCGCAGCCTTTATCAACAAGCTCATCTTTTATCAACTGCACCTTCTCATTTTGCATATCTTGAAATCTTGCAATTTCAAGCTTCATTCCTGAGAATTGATCAAGTAATTCCTTTAGCTGGTTGACATTTTTATTGCGTAGATCAGAAGTAGTAAGATCCTCAACCAACCTGTAATCACCATTTTCTGGTAGGTGGGTATTTATTATTTTTACTTCAGAATAGTATGAATAATCTTTCTGTCCTGCCAAAAGTGTAGAGCTTCTAATTGGCATTTTTAAACGCTCTAGCTCAAGCACATTTGATTGAGCATAAGATGGAGGGTTCTGTTGATCTTTTTTGCTGTTTTCAATCATATCAGAAACAATGGCAAATATTTTATCTTTTGCCGCTTGTTTAGCTGTACCCTCATCATTGGCATCAACTCTAACACAAACTTTTGCCCCGGTTATCTGCCCCTGAGAGTTATTAATAGGGATAACAGCAGCTTCATTGCTTTTGCATTCAGATAACAGCCTTGTACCTTCAGATCTTAGTCTGCTCTCTTCTGAGGTAGTAGCACATCCTGCAAACAGAATAGAAAATAGCGTTATAAAGACAGAAAATTGTCTAAATTTTAAAAGCCTGAAACACATAAGAACCCTCTCCCTTGATTAACAACAATTAGCGACACTTACATTAATGCAATTAAAGGACCAAAAAATATTGTCAATAAATTTACATAATTTTATGCTTTATTTTCTTTTAGTTACAAATATCCAGTCTCTTACAATACTGCTGTAAGCAGGTATTTTTATTGACGCAAATTTTTAAATCTGCCGCGGTATTGTGTCATAGATTTTTTGTTCCCAAGCTCGACACTGTTTCAACCTGCTGCATTTCACACAAATTTATGGGTGATTTGCCCTACTCACCAAATTTTCTTTGCTATAAAACCAATGTATCACATTGTTTTATTTGACGTTTCAATATTGGCCTGAGCATTGCGGATAATAGTGCCAAAATTATGGACAAATACTATCAAGGAAATTGTTGTGATTATTAAAAAAGAGAAACAAAAACAAAAACTGCTGAGAAATATGAGGATAAAAACAGCAATATTATCCTTATCAACCATATTCTGTTTGGATTTTGGGGTGAATTTACTTTTTGCGGATGATGCTCTGTCAAACTCTGTAATAAAAGAGGTAAGTGTAACCGCCACTCGTATAGCCAGGCCAGTAGTCACTGTTCCGGAGAGTATAGCCGTTATCAACAAACAGAGAATTGCCAACGCCAAGATGCAGAATATCAAGGAGACCTTAACAGGCGTACCGGGTGTTCTTATCGACACAAAAAATGGTGGTTATGATGCCCGTCTTGTTATCAGGGGAGCAGGTCAAAAGGCTCCGTATGGTGTGCGAGAAATCACTATTTTACGTGATGGAGTTCCCATGACAGATCCTGATAGTTTTAGCCGCTTGGATTTTATTGATACCCAAGATATTGAACAGATTGAGGTTTCCAAAGGTCCCGGCTCTCTTTATGGAGTTGGTTCTGCTGGTGGTACTGTGCAAATAATCTCAAAATCGGTGTTTGATATTGATAGCAACAATTTAAAACTATCTATGGGTAATTATGGCGCACAATCTTATCATCTGCGCTATGGAGATTGGATCAACAACACCAATGCATTTGCCATAACAGCTTCACGACGGGTTATTGATAATGACTGGCGACGCTGGAACACCTTTTCCACCAATCAGATAAGCCTTAAACATGGGGTAATGCTGGATGTGGAATCCTCTCTTGAGACAGAAATAAGCTATTCTGAAGCTGATCTGCAACTACCAAACTCCATGAGTGAGGCACAGTTTAATGAATATAAGGACTCAGGAGAACAAAAAGAGACCCAAGATGCCTGGAAACACTCTGGCAGATATTCAAAAATTCTATTTTTCAACTCAAAATATGAGAAAAAAGTTGGTGATTACACCTATAAACCCCGACTCTATTTTACCCACTGGTCCCACTACCACCCTGTAACCGGAGCCATTAATGATAGCCCTGAGAATATGGTTTATGGAACCGATCTTGAGTTAAACAACAGCCATAAAATATTTAACAAGCCAGGCAGCCTTGTTGCTGGCATTACCCTGCGCCAAGATGTTAGTAATGGTGCCAAAAAATACCAATATAGCGATGTGCAAACCATCCCAAGTGGACGAATTACCGCCACACTGTCAGACAACAAAGGGGAGCTACTTGAGAGAGAAGATGCCACAAACACCCTTTATGGTCTTTTTGTACAAGAGTCGATAAAACCTACAGATGATGTAACCGTAGATATTGGTATGCGGGCAGACAGGTCTAATTTTGCGATTGATACCAATGAAACAGGCTCTTACTCCTATTCAACAGGAAGTTATGTTACTGGTGATGGTTACTCTAGCAGGGACAAATCTTTTACCCTCCTCTCACCAAAAATCGGCGTTAATTATGCCGTTACCCCCAAATTCAACCTGTTTGCAACAATTGCACAATCAGATCAAGTTCCATCTTCCAGTGAAATAAAAGACAACCTTAATTTAAAAGCGTCTACCTCTACCAACTATGAAGTTGGTGTCAAAGGGCGTGGGCAAAAATGGAATATGGACATCTCTCTCTATTACAACCCAGTTGACAATGAAATTGTATCTTCCATAGATGATGATGGAGCCACTGTCTATCAAAATGCTGGAAAAACAGATAAAAAAGGGCTGGAATTAGCTGTTGGTTACCGCTTACCAATAGGTTTTGGTGTAGGAGCTACTTACTCTTATAGCTCCTATAAGTTTGACAGCTTTCAAGAGGTAGTTCGTGGTGTTGTTGCAGACCGCTCTGGCAACTACATGCCCTTTGTACCAAAAAATCAGGGTAGCATATTTCTCAACTACAACCATTCCGGTTCCGGCTTTAAAGCTCGGCTACAGTCAGATTTTTGGGGTGAGTACAATATAGATAACACCAATAGCGAGACATATGAGGGTTATGATTTTTTAACAAACCTGATGCTTGGCTATCAAAAGGGGGCACATAGTCTCATGCTTAACGCTGATAATATATTCGACAAACGTTATGCCACAGAGGTTAAAAAAAGCAGTAGCAGTGCTAAAAAATATTATGCTGGCTCCCCCCTATCAGTAATGCTCACCTATAGCTACACATTTTCAGGCAACGAGTTTTTACCTGGAGCCTCACGATGATAACAATAATTAAAATGCTTATTAATAATAGAGGAGCCTATATTGCTTTTTTTTGTGCTGGTTTTGCCTGTTTATTGTTTCCAGCTTTGGCAACAGCTAAAAACCATGGGGAAAAACATATAAAACCGGATAGCTGGAGCGAATATCCGATGTTTGTCAAAGTTGCTGGTGGCAGGCAAAACAAAATAGTGGGGTTGAAAAATAGCCAAGCAGACCAAGTTACAGTGTTCTCGGCAACAGCAACAAAAGGGACATCCACCCCTTACTGGAACAGCCCTAAATCTCCCAAAGGCTATGTAATAGCAGCAAAAAACTCAATTGGTGGTTATCACTGGATCATGGCTCGTCATGAGAGTGAAAACTTGGTGCAGGTGGCAACAAGCGTTGAATATTTTAGTATGCCAGCCCCTCCCCCTGGCAAAATGTTGATGCAGTTCAAAAACAGGCTTGAGATTATCCCTCACCCCCTACCCAGAGAACATAGTCACTACAGAGCATCGGAGAGCTGGCCTTTTCTAATCCGTTTTCATGGCAAACCATTGGTTGGTCAAACGGTAACTTTAAAATCAGAGCAGGGAGAGACCTTATCTTTTACCAGCAACGAAGAAGGTATTGCCCAGGTTACTTTTCCCAAAGATTTAAAAATTGCAAAAAACAGCCCAACAAAAAAGGCCAATAGAGGTCATGGTCGCCACAGAGCTAAAGCAAATTTTATTTTAACAACAAGCTATGTAGCAGATAACATACAGTATCAAACAACATTTAACAGCGACTATAGACCCGGCCCTTTTTTTAATAAAAGCCTGTTAACAGGCTTGGGTTTTATGTTTTTGGGGGCAGTTCTAGCTACACCACTGTTAAAAAAGCCCAAGAAAAACAGGGGGCGATCATGAATAGAGCAGCTGCTATCATGGAAAAACTGGGCTGTACCCTCAGTCGGTTGCGTCTGATTATTCAGAGTTTGATGTTGGCTATCACTGTTTATGGCGGTGTGGTGGTAGGTCCATATCTAGCGAACAAGATATCTGATGCCCTGCCAGCACTATCCTGTGCTTTTGATAAAAACAATGGTGCTTATTGCGCCCTTATACCGTTCCAACACCAATTTCACCATCGTATTGGTGAGGCGTTTATTCGTATTGGTGAGCTTACACTTTCTATGTTTTTACCACTGTTTTTTACCTTTTTGACATTTTATATATTTTTCATCTTTTTAAATAAAGCATTTTGTGGCTGGGTCTGCCCATTGGGAACCATACAAGAGATGCTCTACCGTTTTGGACGACGGCTGAATTTGGCAATTCACCGTTTGGATGTTTCAAAAACAGGCCGAGTACGCCCCATTAAGTGGATCATTCTACTGCTGTTAGTATTTTTATTACCTCTGCTAACGGGTCTGGGAGTTACCCCCCATGCAGCAGGAGATGCCTTTTGTCAAATATGTCCATCTCGTATTGTTACAACACTATTGACAGCCAATACAGAGCAGGTCGCTGTAAATAGTTCTAGTTGGCTGGATTTTACCTTTGGTGCTATTCGCAATCTATTGTTTGGGTTTATAGTTATTGCGGCTATGACAATTCGCCAACCTTTCTGCCGAATCTGCCCAATGTTGGCATTCAACGCTATTTTCAAAAGGTTATCTTTTTTACAGCTGGCGAAAAAAGAGCATGCAAAATGTGGTCGCTGTGACCTCTGTGTTAAATCATGCCCAATGGATATACCTGAAATATCCAACAAACATGGCAGTGCCGCCTTTAACGAAGATTGCACTTT
>JADFZS010000272.1 GCA_015232405.1 Magnetococcales bacterium
TTTGCTCGCCCCCAATCTATACGGGTTCTGCCACGTTCTCGCAGAAGGTAGGGATCTTCGGGGTTATCTTTTAACAAACTGTTTAGTTGGGCTTGAGATTCTGGAAGGTTGCCAGCATAACGTAGGGCAACTGCAAGCCCGTAACGGTTGGAAAAAGCATCAGGATCCTTTTTAAGGCGGTTTTTGAACTTATTTATTGCGACACTGGGCACAGCTGTTGATGCTGCCAAAAGTTTAGCTTGAATTCTTAACAATTTTTCTTTGTTGATTTTGGGACGCAATGTTGTTGGGCGAATCTTGTTGGCAAACTCCTCAATTTCCACAATACGGGTAGAGCTGGTAGGGTGACTTAGCAGATAGGGTGGGGGCATGATTGTGCTTTTTTGCTCCTGTTGGATCCTCTCCATAAAGGTGGTCAAGCCATGTGGTTCATATCCTGCTTTGGCTAAATAACGAATGGCTATACGGTCTGCTTGGGTCTCTTTTTGTCGTTGATTGGCAAGAAGTGTCGCCTGTCCCGATGCCGCACTTGATATCATGGAGGCTTGACCAACTCTACTATTTCCCGATAGCACCCCTGCAGTAACACCCAAAACTCCTAAAACCATGGTTTGCAACGATACATTTTTTAACTCCGTTTTTATTTTACTATGGTGACCTGCTGATAGGTGGGCGATTTCATGGGCCATAACCCCAGCGACCTCATCTATACTTTGTGCTTTTAAAATAATTCCACTATTAAAAACAATATCTTTACTGGGTAGGGCCATGGCATTAAGAGTTGGCTCCAGTATGATATGAAATCTCACATCAACTGGGTTTAAACCTGCTGCATTTAGGATGGGTTTGGCAATTTCATTGAGAAAATCGTTTGTTTCAGACCCAGATATTAGCAACATGGGTCTATCGCCGTTTTTAGCATATATGTTTGAGAGATAAAATAGAGAGAACAGTGGTAGCAGAACAAGGAGTAGGTAATATCTAAATTTAGGCATAATTTTTGCTCTAACTCTCTCTAATAAATTGCTATTTTTACCCAGATACCGCAATTAAGGCTGGATATTTAGTGTAGTTTATTGATTTACCTGATATATTATAGCAAACCAAGGTAAAGGTTGTTGTTATTTGGATGGTTTGTAGAATAACTTGGTAAATCAATATGTTGTTATAAAATGTTGCTTAAATCACAGTAACTGTATTTAACACTAATCCCTGCCATTGCAACTGATAGTCTGTCTTATTGTCGGTATTTTGGCGAGTTTTATTCGAATGACCGGAGATAACCATGGGCCGTTTTGCCAAACTTGTTGGCTTGAGAAAAATTCGTGAGGAGGCAGATGGTCTTGCATATTCACGAATACTTGCCCGAATAGATGCTTTCAACCGTAAAATTTATAATCTTGAGCGGGAGACAGCAGAAGGTCATCAAATGGTTGTAGATCAGGTAGCTAAAGGTATGGCACCGGGTTCATTTAACTTTGACAATTTTTTTCGTGGGCAGCAGTGGCGTATTCAAAAAATAAGAGAAAAAATTGCAATGGCTCAAGTTGAGGCCGAAGCGGCAAAAAAAGTATGGTTTGCTTCAAGGATCAAATTGAAGCAGATGGAGAGTATGGCAGAAAAAGAGGCGGTGCGTCACAAAGAGAAGATGCGCCTTACAGAAAACAAAGAGTTGGACATGGTAGGTATTGTCCAGAGTCAATTACGTTCGTGATTCCTAAAACTGCGGTTTACATGGAAATATATACGAAGAAGAGAGGCTATCTTGAATAGGCAACGATTATATTTTGTTATGAGTGGTAAATTGCTATTTTTAGCATCGCTTTTTCTCATCCTTGTACATCCTGGTGTAGCACATTCCCAGGAGGGGCCGGGGTTGGTAAATGATCCATTAAAATTACTGGAGTCGTTGGAGGGGCGAAGAAAGGCTCTTGATAAACGGGCAGCACAATTGGAAATCCGTGAGAATGATCTCAAACGTTTAGAAGAGAAGTTGGCAAGACGTATTGCGAATTTAGAGAAGCTACGTGAAGAGATACAGAAAGATCTAACCAAAGAGAAAGAGATCAACACTGCCAATATTGCTCGTTTGGCCAAGATCTACGGTAGTATGAAGGTGAAAGCAGCTGCATTGGGTTTGCAGTCTATAGATCAAGATATTGCAGTTAAGGTACTCAAAGTGATGTCAGAAAAGACCGCAGGAAAAATACTCGGTAAGATGAAAGGTGGTAATGCGGTTGTTCTTGCCAATGAATTGGGGGTATCAATATCAGAAAGACGTAAGCGTAACCGCTAGATATTTAAAGAGAAAATTAGAGTTTAGCAGTTTTTTCAAGATAAAATCAAAAAAACTATTCAAGATTTCAATAATACCACCGATAAGCTAGACATAAGGCAGCTCAAGTGGTAGTAGAAAAAGTTGCTCTTTAGGTAGAAAAACTCTTAAAGAAGGTAGGCATCACCGTCGATAAGGATAGTAACAACAAGCTGAACATCACTCCATTAGAGAGAATAAACTTTTGGAAGAGATGTTAAAAAAAAGTCTCAAGTTTGTTGTAGACTTTGACGAAAAGCTTAACAGACGTAAGACACAACATCGAAAAATTAGGCCAGGACGGTCATGCTCTATATAAGGGTGATTATTTTCGATAGCTAACCAAGAGTTAGTTTAGTTTTAGGTCAAAAGATGTACGGGTTAGGGTTGGCCCTGTAAAATGAACAACCCACCTCCGGCCAAGGATGGAAATTGACGCGACTTTAAAGGATAGGTCGTATTTTAGGAGGTCCAATCAAAATGTTTGTCTACAAAAGCGTTTACTACGCTGAATCTCCCAAATGTACAGAAGTCATATATACTGGTGAAGTATATCGTCATGAGGTCGGTGTGTTCTAATTGGGTAACCAATAGTTTAACCGTCGGGTTTGACTTGTGATGTTCACAGATGTTTTTAGGTAGTTTTGCAATGTGTATTGCATGGTGTTGCTTATCTTAGATGATCTGGCAAACCGTGTTGGGACCATTGTAAATCGAACCTTGAGTAATGATGCTATTGATTCCGCTAATGGTGGGATGTGCGCTAATTTAAGCTGCATGGCCCTGGACGATAGCTGTGAGCCTGCAAGAGTGTATCCGAAGAGTTATATAAATGTATGGGTGTATACCCATATAAATAAACAGTGGGATACCTGCGTCTAAAATATGGCACGGGGAGACCTATTATCATAAACAGTAAAAAGGCAATCTTTGCAATTAAAAGGTAAAGATAATCTTTAGTAAAGACTAAACTCGGGAGGTATGCGCCAATAGACCAGTAACGGGAATCTTACGCCATGCACACATAAGGATAATTGCGCAAAAAAACTGACAAGGCAATTGCGCGTGAAATACAGGCAGGTGAGGCGTAAAGCCAATACACTAGCAGATGTAATATTACGCCAATTCAAAATAGGGAGTGTTGCGCCAACAGTGGTAAGGGAAGCTTGTGTATATAGCAGGCAAGGGAAGCTTTTCGCAATAAAAGGAAAGATAAGCTCATGCCAATAACAAGCAAGGAATACCTGTGTATTAATCCGGCTAAAAGAGACCTACACATAGACCAGCGAAGGGAGACCTGCGCACTCTTTATGAAGGAGTAAGTGTTAGCAAACCTTAAAATGACGCCATTATAAATGGTTCAAAGTAGTTCTAAACTGCTTTTTTCGATAAGTGCCTATTGTTTAGCCTGTTGCAAAGTTGAATATGGGCTTTTTATAGAGCAGAGTTGGAGGGCTATAGTCATTTTAAAAAAAGGGAGATGAACTTAGCAGTAAGCAAGAGGTTTATCTTTGGGGAAGCTGGATTAATTATTGGATAACAGTTTATCTAACCCATGGGGGTAGTGCGAGTAAAAACAGGTAATGAGGTATTACTGTTACTGCGTGCCGATAAAAGGTAGCTGGTAACATGTGGTGTGTAGTTATGTGAAAATGGGAGTTTCAATTACAGCATAGCTACACACTAAAATATTATAATAGTATTGTGACGTGTAATATCTATATAGTTAAGAGGTATGCAAGCAACGTAATACAATTTAAAATAGTTATAGCATAACTATATATTTATGTGTAAAACCAAAATAATGGTAAAAATAATAAGAACGTTTAGTTGATTCTCAAGAACTAATAACGGGTTGGGTCGGCCCTGAGTAATGAACGTCCCACCTCCAGGCCAAGGATGGTTTTAATGTTTTTTATGGACAGTAGATGTCCATAATTTTCGGAGGAAGAACAAAGATGGCTCTTTCTATTAACACAAATATTGCTTCTATGAATGCCACAAGGAAGCTAGGAATTTCAACCCATGCTCTTGGCAGAACATTTGAGCGGCTCTCATCTGGTTTACGGGTAAATGGAGCAAAGGATGATGCAGCGGGGTTGGCAATTTCTACACGGATGACAGCACAAATTCGTGGTATGAACATGGCAATTCGCAATACTAACGATGCGGTCTCTCTGGTGCAAATTGCTGAAGGTGCTTTGGATGAAACTTCCAATGCTCTGCAACGGATGCGGGAGCTAGCGGTACAATCAGCCAACGGTACTATGAACTCTTCAGATCGTGCATCTCTCAACCTGGAGGTTCTACAGTTACGCAGTGAGATTGAGCGTATTTCAACAACCACAAAATTTAATGGGTTGTCTCTGTTAAATGGTGATCAAGCTGCTGGAATTACCTTTCAAGTTGGTGCAAATACCACTGAGAGTCTAATTGTGAGTGTTGGTTCTGCTGGTGGTGTCGCCTTAAGTGTTGCCACAACTACTGTGAGTACTGCTGCAAAAGCAAGTACAGCCTTAAATCAGATAGATGTGGCTCTTGATTCGGTTTCTGATATTCGAGCAAATCTTGGTGCTTATCAAAACCGTTTTGAGTCACTAATGGCAAACTTGAGCAATATTGTTGAGAACACCTCTGCTGCAAGATCTCGGATCATGGATGCAGATATTGCGAAGGAGACAGCCAACCTAACCAGAAGTGCAATTATGCAGCAGGCAAGTACTGCAATTCTGGCTCAGGCCAATCAGCAACCTCAGATAGCATTGCAGCTATTGGGGTAGGATTATAAGTTTGTAAGTTAGCAAAATTACTTAAAAATATTAATTTTGCAAGATA
>JADFZS010000273.1 GCA_015232405.1 Magnetococcales bacterium
CAAGTCAGGTATAGAACGTATGATGGCCATGCTGACACCAGCCATTACAGTTGCAATGGGGTTACTGGTGGCTTTGATAGTGATTTCAATCTTGACAACAGTCTTAAGCGTGAACAAGTTGGCTTTTTAGAAAGAAATATAATGACAGTCAATATCATAAAGTTAAAAAAAATGGGGGCAAATTCTATGGTTAAAACAGCCAAAAATGGATTCTCACTTCTAGAATTGTTGGTGGTGTTAGTTATCCTTGGCCTAGTTATCAGTATTGCTGCCCCTCAACTTTTTGAACAGATGGGTGGAGCAAAAAAAGATACGGCCACCATACAAATTGAGAAAATAGGGTCTATTCTTGATTTATACCGTTTGAATATTGGGCGCTATCCTAGTCAAGATGAAGGCTTAGATGCTTTGGTAAAAGCCCCTGCAAATGTAGGAAGCCGTTGGAAAGGACCTTACGTAAAGAAAAAACAGACATTATTAGATCCGTGGGGAAATTCATATGTATATAATTCTCCAGGAAAACATAATAAAGACTATGATCTCTACTCTCTGGGAGCAGATGGCCAGGAGGGTGGTGAAGGGGACAACCAGGATATAACGAACTGGTAGATAAAATATGTCATCTCGGGGCTTCACCATGTTGGAGATGCTTGTAACATTAGCCATCATGGGAATGCTTGCACTTTTGGCTCCGCCGATCCTGTCAGCAGCATTACCAAGTCTTCGACTGGAAAAGGTAACACAGCACTCAGCTGTTTTCTTAAGACAGGCACGTAATCTTGCTATTACGGAAAACAGAGAGACAGCAGTGACGATCAATACCAGGGAAAAATGGTATCGACTAGGACAAGATGGCAAACAAGAACCAATTTCACCCGAAGTGTCGGTAGAACTGCAGCTCGCTAATAAATCTGAACAGGTTGATGATGATAGCGGAATGATTCGTTTTTTTCCTGAAGGGGGCTCAACCGGCGGGAAGATTGAATTAAAATTGGATGATATCTCAAACTTCGTAATAGTGGATTGGTTAACGGGCCGGGTTAAAATCTATGAAGATGCAAAGCCAAAGGGGTGAAAATGGCTTTACCCTTATAGAAATTCTAATCTCCCTAACTATCTTGACAGTGGCCATGTTGGCATTGTTTCAAGGTTTTTCGACCAATCTGCAAAATGTTGAAACTGCGGTTGCTTATGGAGAGGCGGTTAAGATTGCAGAATCTAAATTGGCTGGAATTGGGGCAGAGATTCCACTTATTGAGGGGGAAGTAAAAGGAAAAGCTGAGGGTTTTGACTGGCAAGTGGTAATAATCCCTCATGAAACTGACGAGCAAGTTTCTGAAGATCACCCGTTTGTACTTCTCAAGGTCGATGTCACTGTCTTTTGGATCGACCCTGGGCAAAAGAAACAATCCATTTCTCTCACAACCCTCCGTGTTGGCAAATCAGCATGACATGGGGTAGAGCTAATCAGTGCGAGAAGCAACAAATCAGTAAAAGAGATCAATCAGGCTTTTCTCTCTTAGAACTGCTGATAGCCATTTCGATCACAGGGTTGATGGCATCCTTTATGTATGTTGACCTACGCTTTAGTGTGGGAGCTTGGGAAAGTGGCGAAGCAAAACTTGATCAAATGGCTCAGATAACGGCGGTTCAGGAGTTTTTGCGAGGTAGATTTGAAAAAGCGTATCCACTGATGAGAGCAGTTGACGACGACAATAAAGAAAGTGTGGCGTTTCAAGGAGCAGAAAAATCCGTTTCCATGGTTGTCCCATTACCATCATATCTTGTGAACGTAAATGCCAATTTTTACGAAATATCTATTCAAGTAGGGAAACAGAGCAACAACAACAAAAACTTGTTACTGACTCTGAAGCCGTTACTTCCCCTAGCTGAGGGGGAAGAGATAAAGGCAGCGGAAACAGTATTGTTAGAAAATATTTATGATGTTGAATTTCGATATTTTGGTACCGAAGAGTCGGAAGATGAAAATAGCTGGCAGGATGAATGGCAAGAACAGACTAAACTGCCGTTATTGACATCCATGACAGTACACTTTCAGAAGGAAGATGAGCGTAAGTGGCCTGTATTGACCGTTGCACACAGAATCAATATAGATGGTGCCTGTCAATTTAATCTCAACTCCAAACAATGTGAAAATAGAAAATAGCGCCACAATGGAATTTTCAGGAACATCACTACAAGATGAATTTGCCCGTTTTCTCAGTTGGTGGGTTGGAGAGCTGAATTCGCTTATTCCAGAAAGTGCCCGTTCTTTTTTTAAAAGAAAATCAAGCTCATTGTTAGTTGATGTCTTAGATAACGAAATACGCATTGGCCGTTTTCGAGGCGAAACTTATGATACTTTGGAACAGTTTAACCTTTCAGACATCAACAATCCAAAAGCTAACAATACTGTAGATCCTAAAAAACTTCTTGGGGCACACAAGCATGGTTCCGGTCATGTCACATTTCGGCTACCAAGATCCCGAGCGATGGTCAGAACTTTAACAGGTAGACCACAAGCTATGGAAAGTAACCTGGACGAAGCTCTTTTTTTTGAATTGGAACGACTGACACCGTTTCTGCCAGAAGAGATCTGGTATGATTTTCATGTTTGTGGGCGAGACCAGGAAGCAGGAACTATTGATATTCAGATAGCTATGATTCCTAAAACCACAACTGATGAGTTGTTATCTTTGGCAAATAGCTGGGGACTTGACGTCGAACGATTAGATTTAGTTGATGAAACCTTTTCTTCCTTCAATGTTAATTTTTTAAAACGGACACAAAGAATTCTGCCATCCAAATTGGAACCAATCAATAGGATATTGAGACTAGTTGCGTTTGGTTTGTTTTTGTTAGTTGTAATTTTTCCTCTTCTAAACCAATTCAAGACAATTACACATCTGTCTGAAATCAAAGGGCTAGAGATGGCTCAGGCTAATGAAGCCATAACTATCCAAAATCAAATCGATGCTATTATTGCCGAGAATCATTTTCTTGCTGAGGCAAAAAAATTTCGACCTCCGTTCGTCGTGATTCTTGAGGAGTTAACACGAATTCTTCCTGACGATACATGGTTGGTTCGCATGCAATTGAATGGATCTGAAGTAAAAATCACAGGATATTCTAGAGCGGCATCCAAGCTCATTGAGGTTATTAATAACTCACATATTTTCCAGGATGTAAAGCCTGCCTCATCTTTTGTGAGAGATGCCAAGTTAGATAGAGAGCGTTTCAAAATGACTTTCACTGTCAACAGTAGTGACGGAGGGCAAGGCTGAAATGACCCCAACTCTAAGTCGACTCTTGGCAATCACACTGGTGTTGGTGATCATTAAACTATCATGGTCTCTGCTGATTGCTCCTTATAAAAAAACCTATCATTCTCAACAAGAGCAGATAGCTAGCACACAAAAAACCATAAAAGAGGCCCAGCAGAAGTCAGCCCAGCAAGAGCAGCTTGAAAACATCAAAAAACATCTAGAAGATACTAGGGGCAGTAACTCCAGGGTTTTTACTGGCGAGAGTGCATCAATTATAGCCGCAAAACTACAGGACATAGTTAAATCTCTAGTAGAATCTAATGGCAGCACCCAAACTAGCTCTCAAATCTTGCGATTAGAAAATATCAATGAATTTCAGAAACTAGGAGTCAAAATAAAAATTGAAACAAACTTGCGTGCCATACGAAAGATTTTTTATGAGCTTGAAAATTACTCCAAGCTTTTAATAATAGATAAAATTGAGATCGTCAGTCGAGACAAAAAAAGAACACAGAACTCTGGTGTTGAGGGGCTATTGAAAGCAACGTTCAGTGTGTACGCATTCATGACGGCAACAATCGAGTAATATTTCAAATGTCACCATCAATCAACAAAATGTACCGTCATCATCTCAATACTGCATTAATACAGGCTCATAGCCTAAATGTTGCTGAAAACCTTAATGCTATACATTCTCACAGGAGTTTACTAAATGTTGGGAAAGACTCAATATCATGAGAATGAGTTTACATCAAAAATCATTTGTGAAATGGCTTGTGCTTTGTCTGATATTTGGCGGTGGATTAGCTGCAGAATCTCACTTCAGTGACACTTTAATGTTGTCTTCTGAGGTTGAGGCAGGAAACCAAGTTGAAGAAGTTAACTTGGTCAGTTTGGATGATAAGGAACCATTGGATGCATACCCTATTACACTCAATAGTCCGTTATTTTCCAAATCTCGTAAGCCGGTTGTTGTAAAGAAAAAGCCAATTATAAAACAGGTTAAACAAGCTCCAGTAGCTATTGTCCCTCCAAAAATTCAACTCACTGGAGTTTTGCTTTTGGAAGAGAACCGCCAAGCCTTAATACGTAGGGACCTGGGAGGCACAACTGAGTGGGTGGCTGAAAAGGATAAAGTTGAAGAGTGGGTTTTAGAGCGTGTTTTGCCTACAAGTATTATTTTGCGGCACGGAGAACAAACAGAAAAAGTACATCTTGATAAAGGCAACGCAGCAAATAACAGCAATCTACTAAGAAGAAGCAGAACTACTAACAAACGACGCTAAAAAAAGTAGTGGAATGGGGGCTAGAGTGAATTTAGAAAGAAAACTATGTTTCTTCAGAAACATTCTATTGGGATGGTTACTGATATGGGCTCTCGCCGGTTGTTCAGGAGCAAAGCTTGATATTCTCACCCCACAGGAACTCCAGGTAAATCAACCTGCGGAGTCAACCGTATTAAGAGAAGAGCAATCTGTAGCTCGCCAGGATAGTGATGACAGGCCTACTGAAGCTTCAGCGCAATCATCAAACTCAATTCCAAGTAATTTTGTTCAAACAAAAACCGCGACATCGATCAAGAAGAAGCTCTTTCCAGGAACAGGCAGTTTTGTCGATGAAGCAGCTCTTTCTCCCTCACCTGCCCTAAAACTACCAAGCGGAAAAATCACCCTGAACTTTATTGATACCGACATACGTGAGGTCATAAGGTCTATATTCTCTGATGTTCTCAAGTTCAACTATGTGATTGATCCTCGTGTTAATGGCACGCTAACCATTCGTACAAGCCGCCCGTCTCAAGCAGGAACATATTGATATGCAGAGTGTTTACGAGGCACCCTCTCAATCTTCGTCGAT
>JADFZS010000274.1 GCA_015232405.1 Magnetococcales bacterium
CAGTTCATGCACCTCGGCATAGGCCCGACGACTCATACCGGAAGACGTGCACTTTTTCAAATGTTGCAACCAACTGCGCTGCAGTTCCGTCAGATCCTTGATCCGTTTCTTCTCCATCCTGCCTTCCTCCATATCTGGATTCCAGACAGAAGGATACAACATGCCTCAACAAAATTGTGCCCTGGGGTGAAAACCGCGCTTACTTTACATCCTCTTCGGAATCGGCATACTCCTCTGCAACAGCATAAAACTTGTCGGCAATTTCAATGAAGGCATCAACCATATCTGGATCAAAATGGCTGCCTTTCCCATCCTTGATTATGGCAACAGACTTCTCATGGGAGAATGGTTCTTTGTAGACCCGGCGACTAATCAATGCATCATAAACATCAGCCACTGCCATAAGTCTTGCAGATATGGGGATATCATCTCCACTCAGCCCTTCGGGGTAACCACTTCCATCCCATTTCTCCTGGTGGGAATAGGCGATATCTTTAGCAAATATTAGGAAATTATCGGCACGTGACATGGTCTTTTCAGCGGCAGCAATGGCATCCCGTCCATAATTTGTATGTTGTTTCATCTCTTCAAACTCGGCTTCGGTCAACTTGCCGGGTTTGAGGAGAATATGGTCGGGAACTCCAACCTTGCCTATGTCGTGTAGTGGAGCAGATTTATAGAGTGTGGTGATTATTTCCGGCGTTAAGTAGCTGCTGAATTTAGTATGGGTTTTAAGCTGCTCTGCCAGCATCTTGATGTAGCGTTGGGTGCGGCGAATATGGTTGCCGGTTTCAGGATCTCGTGCCTCAGCTAGAGAACCCATAGCTACCATTGCCACATCTTGCAACTCCTCCATCTGTCTGGTGCGGTCTATCACCTTCTGCTCAAGAAGTTCATTCTGATCACGTAACTGATCCCGTGCAGTTTTTAACTCAATATGTGTTTTAACTCGCTCCTTTAGAATAGGAGGGCTGATCGGTTTTGTTATATAATCTACAGCCCCCAAAGCCAAGCCTCTGGTTTCGTCGTCTACCTCTGCCTTGGCAGTCAAGAATATCACCGGTATATCTTTGGTAGCATCATTTTCCTTTAATCGTTTGCACACCTCGTAACCATCCATATCCGGCATCATAATATCGAGAAGAATCAAATCCGGCTTTTTTCTTTCAATGATCTTGAAAGCCATTTTTCCATTTACAGCAGCTTGAACCAAATAGTCCTTTGATAGCACGCCGTGGACAACATCAATATTGGTCGGTGTATCATCAACAGCAAGAACGATTTTTTTTGCTGGTAAGTTTGTCATCGTACTAACCCTTTTTTCATGTTCATCTGTTATTCTGTTTTTGCAATATAGAAATTACTGCAACTATCTATTTTTTGTCTAACTTAGTCTAGCTTTTCTTTGATCTCTTTTATCAGTTCCTGAGCTTGGTCAAACTCATAAGTGTCAAGTGCTTTGCCAAGTTTCCCTACTATTGATGTTAATTTTGACCCCTGTAGTTGCTGAGTCAACTCTTCACAGGTTGTGCTTGCTGAAGAGTCAAAGTTGTCCACCTGCTCCTGAAGCTTGTCTAGTATAAAGATGATTTGTGCTGGGTCAATATTGGCGGGTTTTGTAGCTGTTTGCTCAGATTGAAGTCCGTTTTTAATAGTTGCTAACGTTAGATTCAGACACTGCTCTACCTCGGTTATAAGGGCTTCTGGTCTGGCCTCTCCATCCTGCATTAGTGCCATCTCCAGCTTAGCTGCTAATTTTTGCAACTCTAAAGCCCCGATATTTCCTGCCACCCCTTTTAGAGTGTGAGCACCACGCACTGCTGCCTCACTGTCGCCACTATCCAAACTTTGGCCAATACGTTCCATGGCATCTGCTTCTGCTTCCAAAACCTTGCCCAGGGTTTTTTTATAGGCTTTCGTATTGCCACCCATGCGTAAAATGGCTCCTTTCAGATCGAATCCAGGTAACTCAAGAGGCGGGTCGTCATCTCTCCCTTTACTCGCCAACTGCTGTTGTTGCAGTTCCAGTGGTACCTCTCTTGTTCCTGGTTTTACCCACTTAGCTAAAGTAGCAAACATATCGTTGGGGTTGATAGGTTTTACCACATGATCATTCATGCCTGCTGCCAGACATTTTTCCCGGTCCCCGGCCATGGCATTTGCGGTCATGGCTATTATGGGCAGATCGGAAAAAGCTGTCTCTTTGCGAATCTCATTGGAGGCTGTGTAGCCATCCATAACCGGCATCTGGATATCCATCAGCACCAAATCAAACGAGCCTGTTTTTACTTTGTCTACGGCAATCTGACCATTCTCAGCAACTGTAACCACCAGCTTGGCCATCTCTAATAGTTCGCAAGCCACCTGTTGATTTACTTCGTTGTCTTCAACCAATAGAACCTTAGCACCCATGATCCATTTAACTAGATCCAGCCCTAAATCCCCAGCCACTGTTTGGCTGCTTTGCATCTCACCATAGCCCATGGCAACCATGGTGGCATCCATCAAAGATGAGGCAGAGATAGGTTTTGCTAAAATACCATCCACCTCCAGTCCATTTAAGTTACGCATCATTTCGCTACGGTCATAGGCGGTCACCATTACAACCTTTGGCTGATGTTTTAGAGTAGTATGTGATGCAATTCGGCGCCTGGTTTCAACACCATCTATTCCTTGCATTTTCCAATCCATGAAAACCACTTTAAAAGGTAGGCCAGACTCTTCAGCAAGCTGTATCTTCTCCAAAGCCTCTTCACCACTAGCAGCAAGTTTAACCTTGAAAGATAGACTTTCAGCCAACTGTTGCATGATTTCCCGTGCTGTAGGGCTGTCATCCACCATTAAAACCGGAAGCTCCCTGAGGTTTGGTTCTGGCATAGTGATCTTATGTTCAGCCTCTTTTGATGTACCAAAGTTTGCCGTAAATATAAAAGAGCTGCCTTCGCCATATTTACTCTCTACCCAAATTTTACCCCCCATCATTTCGGTCAGCTTTTTACTAATAGTCAGTCCCAGTCCGGTTCCACCATATTTGCGTGTGGTGGAGGCGTCGGCCTGACTGAACGATTGGAATAGTTTTTTAACCTGATCTTCAGTCATTCCGATACCGCTATCGCGGACTGAAAACTGTAGTATTACCCGGTCGTTTTGAGTCTCTAGCATTTTAATTCGGACGACGATCTCTCCAGAATCGGTAAATTTAACAGCATTATTAACAAGGTTGATAAGAATCTGTCCCAGGCGTAATGGATCTCCAACTAGCCCTTCTGGTGTATTAGGATCTGTCGCTATCAATAGTTCCAACCCTTTCTCTTGGGTTTTCACCGTAACCAGATTAGCTAGATTATCCAATGCATTACTAAGGGAAAACGGTATCTCTTCCATCTCCATTTTTTCAGCTTCAATCTTGGAGAAATCGAGAATATCGTTGATTATCCCTAGCAGAGAATTGGCTGCGGTATGAATTTTATCTATATAATCTTTCTGTTTTTTAGTTAGTTCG
Source organism: Magnetococcales bacterium (assembly GCA_015232405.1). GTDB lineage: Bacteria > Pseudomonadota > Magnetococcia > Magnetococcales > JADFYX01. Next base: position 3,503 of record JADFZS010000274.1, read on the forward strand.
GTCTGTAGTGCCAGATGGCTCATGCCGATAATGGCGTTCATTGGTGTGCGTATTTCGTGGCTCATGTTAGCCAGGAAATCTGATTTAGCTCTGGTGGCATCTTCAGCTATCTCTTTTGCATGAAGAATTTCCCTCTGCATATCCTTGGCTTCATCAATATCTAAATGGACACCAACCAACCTGGTTCCCTTACCATCATGGTCGCGCTCAGATGCTTGCCCGATATCTAGAATCCATTTCCACTCACCATCTTTGGTTAGCATTCTAAACTCTTTTTTATATATATCTGTTTCACCATTGATGTGTCGTTGCAACTCCTCCATGGTCTCAGCCAAATCATCAGGGTGAACCAGGTTCGTAAAGCGTTCAATACGGTTTCCATACTTATCATCAAGCTCTTTTTTGTTATAACCCAGCATAGTTGACCAGATATCGCCAGTAATCAGCTCTCCAGTAGTTGAAGACCAGTCCCAGAGGCCGGCACTGGCCCCTTTTAATGCCATATCCAGGCGCTCTTCACTCTCCTTAATCTTTCTTTCAGCCTCAAGGCGGTCACTGATATCTCGTAAAGAGCTGGCAATCATGAGCCCTTCATCAGTCTCAATTGGACTTAGGCTGACCTCTACTGGAACTAAATTTCCGTCCCTGGTTTTAATTGTTAGCTCTTTACTGGCTCCATTGGGGTGGCTGGTCGGGTTTTTGATAAAATTTGTCCGCATCTCAATATTTTGTTTTTGTGCTGCATTGGGGATTAAGAACTCAATTTTTTTACCGACAAGGGTTTTGCTAATATATCCGGTCAATATCTCGGTTTTATTATTTACCATGGTAATTACACCATTTGAGTCAACCACAACCAAAGGATCTGGTGCTGAGGCGAGGAGGGCACGGAAACGCCTCTCCGTTGCTATGATCTTATCCTCCATATGTTTACGGTTGGTGAAGTCAGCCATAGTGCCAACCATGCGGGAGATAGTTCCATCTTCGTTAAACTCTACTGCTGTTCCTCTTGAGACCAGCCACCTCTCTTCACCAGCAACGATTGCCCGGTACTGTACCTCATAGCTATCTATCTCATTGTTACGGTATTTACGGCCAATTGTAGTCACATGTTCCTGATCATCAGGGTGAATGGCTCCCAACCAGCTTTCACGGTGGGTTGTTTCTCCTTGATCAGTAAAACCAAATATTTCCCGGTAACGGTCATTGACGATTGTTTTGCCACTATTGAGATCAACATCCCAAAATCCAAGATTTCCCCCTTTGAGGGCCAACTCAACCCGCTCCTGGCTTTCCATTAGTTTGTTTTCGGCATTTTTACGTTCATTGATGTCGCCTATAGTACCGCTGGTCCGGTAAGCTTTTCCGCTATCATCACGGAGAGATTTGGCCCTGGATCTATACCAAAGATACTCACCAGATTTTATCCGCATGCGATATTCAATATCGTAGGGAACATCACTTTTTAAATGTGCATCAAAAGCGGCTTCAGCAGCTTCTAGATCGTCAGGGTGGATGTGGCTTTTCCAGGTTTCTAATGTTGGTGGCAGTTCATGGCTTTCATAACCAAGCATTTCAGCAAAGCGGGGAGAAA
>JADFZS010000275.1 GCA_015232405.1 Magnetococcales bacterium
ATAGTGATGAATGGCCGAGCATCTCCTGAATTGCCCGGAGGTCGGCACCAGCTTGCAGCAAATGGGTGGCAAAGGCGTGATCCGGTAATTGTGGATATGGAGAAGCGGTTACGGCAGGAGTTGGGCACGGGGGTATCTATAACTTGTGTGCATGGTAAGGGTAAGGTTATTTTGGAGTTTGAAACGCCGGAGATGTTGGAGGCGTTAACGGAGTTGTTGTTGGTGTAAGTGTTGGGGCTCCTAGGGGAATCATTCCCCTAGTGGGTTTGGGCAAAGCCCAAGGTTTTGCAGTAAAGCCGGAATTAAAAAGGCTTTTTTTCGCAGAAAAAAAGTCCCGGCGAGCTTCTAAATTTTCATTTAAATAAAAACCCGTCAGTTTGGGTTTTTATTTAAATGAAAAAGCTATTTGCCAACCAAAGGCAGATACAAAAAAATCTTTTAAATTAAAAATAAACAATAAAAACAACAAGAAAAATGTAGGAGCGAGCTTGCTCGCGAACGGAGTAACGAAGAACTTGCAAAAGCAACGTCCTACAATTCGTACGTAAAAACAGTTTAAAAAATCCCACAAAAAATCAAATTTCCATCACCCACCAAAACTAGAATTGAATCGCCACCAATATAAAACCAGCAAAACAGGCTGGAATATCCATTAAATTTCTTCTATCATAACCTAAGTAAAATAACTTGCTGGACAAATATCTTCAATTACTGGAACCGTAATAGATGTTGCCATACTCCACCCCTGAGTCAGTAGAAAAAGGCGAGCCAACAATCCTTGCGATTGTCGAGACCGTGTTTGCAGTCATTTTCTATTGGGGAATTGCTTGGTATTGGAACACCCATATCCATCTGCTTACCAGTATTATTGTCGCTCCTCTGCTTTTGTTACGGTCTGAACAATCCACTGAAAAAGGGGTTAAATGGTTTGGGGATTTTTTGGAGGATGATACTGAGATAACGCTTCGTGAAACACCGATCAGGTTTTTGTCGGTAATTTTAATGGCAGGGACTATTTCATATTTTTGTGCAAGTGAATTGGCTCAACATCTACTTCTTGATCAAACCGGATGGTCTCTATTTGCTCGCTCCTTATTGATTGGATTTGCTTCATTTATAATAGCGGTAGCGGTAGCGGTAGCGGTAGCGGGAGCAGGAGCGGTAGCGGTAGCGGTAGCGGGAGCGGTAGCGGGAGCAGGAGCGGTAGCGGTAGCGGGAGCGGTAGCGGGAGCAGGAGCGGTAGCGGTAGCGGTAGCGGTAGCGGTATATATTATATTCATAATTCCCTTTGCTTCAGGTATTTTGTTTCGTTCTTTATTGGTTCGTACCTTAGCCACTACATTCCATCCCATCGCTGGTTTAAAATGTATGCCTGACAACTGGCGTAAGATCATCTGGGCTATAGATTCCCGACACCATCCAGAGTTGGTTCCCGACCTTGCAAAACGAACTAATGAATTTTCACTGCATTATTTGCTTGAAAACATAAACTCCAAAGATTTGGCTGATACAATAGTTGGAATATTAATGTTTCCAATCATCATGCTCCCAGCAATCTTCTACCGCTGGAGCCTAAAATCCACCTGCTGGTTATACCTACCTTTGCTCTATATAGTTTCAGGTGTAAGGGGGAAAAATGAAGAAGAAAAATCTGATTATCTACTCGACACTTTAAAAAATAGCCGTAAGGAAATAGCTCGAATATTTCTTTCGCTACTAATAATAACCAGTACAATTGTCAGTACTATTTCAATTGAATATTTACTAGCCTTAAAACAGTCTTATAGCAACATTCCGATACCGGTTTATATACTGGCTTTTAATATTTTTGATTTGGCTCCATGGCAGTGGTTAAGCTTTGTTGGAGCGGTGTTTACCTGGATTATCTTTTTTGCGGTAGATCGGGTTATTTCTGCTAGGGATATCAGAAAAAAGCATAATCCTGATTTAAAGTCAGAACCTTTTTATGTTCATGGGCTGTTTTTTTTATCTAGGGTGAGAACTGTTTTTTCTGTGTTTGCTGTTATCATGGCATTTGTATATGCAGTGCTTGTTTTAAATGATGTTTATACTTTTATACTTCCTGAATGGCTCTCTTTTTTGGATCGGCTTTATGGGCCTTATTTGCTTGGGGGTGTTGTTGGGGGTGATTCCATTAAATTGTGAATTTGTTTCACCTCTGTTTGGGTAAAGAACGCCCCTAAGGAGAAAAAAACCATGAGGACGGTTTTTTTCTCCTTAGGGGCTAATATACTCGCCGGGACTTTTTTTCTGCGAAAAAAAAGATCTTTTAAAATCCGGCTTTACGGCAAAACCTTGGGCTTTGCCCAAACCCATAAGACCGGATATTGCGAGGCAAATGACCGAAAGGGTGTTCCAGGCTGCGTCAGGGCAAGGCGCACATTGAAACCGGACATTGAGCGTACTTTATGTACGTGATTTGTCCGGTTTCAATGTGCAACGCAGCACTGGCGTAGTATGGGACAGCATAGCGGTTATTTGTCACTCAATATCCGGTCAAAGGGAATGATTCCCCTAGAACCCCCACTCGTTTAAAAACATTTTAACCGCATCAATTGCCTTTTCCGGCCCATCCCACGGTATCCAAACCACACCTTCCTCCCTCCTTAACCACGTCATCTGCCGTTTAGCATACCGCCTACTCTCCCGCTTACCCCACTCAATAGCCTCATCCAACGAAACCTCCCCATCAAAATAAGCAAACATCTGCCGATAACCAACCGCCTTCATCGCCGGATGATCCCGATCAAAATGAGCCAAAATATACTCTACCTCCTGCAAAAATCCCCCCTCAACCATTAAATCAAACCGTGAATTAATCCGCTCGTTCAACTGCTCCCTGGGCCAATCCAAAGCTAGTTTTAAAATATCAAAATCAGGAGGAGGGGGCTGCAACCTGTGCCATTGGGTTAACGTCTTACCCGTTGCCTCATATACCGTTAAACCATGACAAATCCGCTGACTATCGTTCGGGGGTAATCGCGTTGCTAATTCAGGATCAATACCCATCAAACGCTCATGCAAAACAGGCCAGCCCAACCTAACCCCCTCATCTCTAATACCCTCCCTAACTGCTATATCAATATGCGGCATAACCGCTAAGCCACGCTCCACAGCACGAAAATACATGCCACTACCACCAACAAAAAACGGTATTTTAGCCTGTTTGTGAAATCTATCTATTAAATCCCAAGCGTGAGCACGATACCTGTCAGCCGAATAAACCTCACTTGCCGATACTACATCCAAAAGATGATGTACCACCCTTGCCTGTTCTTCAAAGGTGGGCTTTGCCGAGCCGATGGTAAATTCTTGATATACCTGTACCGAGTCGGTATTGATAATCTCAAAACCAAACCTCTGGGCAATATCCAACGATAAACCAGTCTTGCCAGACGCTGTTGGTCCCATTAAAAAAATAAGTGGTTTGTTTTGTCTCATAGCTGCAAACATACCTATTTTTTTTAATTTGCCCAAGGTGGATATAGTTTTTTTAAATCAAAATTACACATTTAATAAAAGAAAGAACTATTAGGGGTGCAGGGGAATTATTTCCCTGCTGGGTTTGGGTAAAGCCCAAGGTTTTGCTTTTGTTTTTAAGCCTTTGCATTCAAAAGCGTGGGGGTTTGGGGGCCTGCAAGGCCACCCAAGGTTTTGTTTTTGACCATTGTACAATTTTATTTTGAATTTACCAAAAAAAATAAACGTGGACAATCCTCACTATCTAATTAAGAATATTTTTTTTAAGCGGTACAGCCTAAAGCTCTACCCCAATAAAACAAACTTAAAGCGGAATGTATAATGATACTAAAAGATAAAATAGCCCTTGTTACCGGAGCAGGGGCCGGCATTGGTCAGGCTGTTTCGTTGGAATATGCCCAACAAGGAGCAACAGTTGTTCTTCTAGGCCGCAACGATAAACACAAAAAACTGGAAAAAACCTACGATTTAATTCAAAACGCAGGGGGCAAAGCGGTTCTTGTTCCCATGGATCTAGAGCACGATTTGGGCTTGGTTCCAGAGGTGGTAAAAAACCTTTATGAACGATTTGGTCGGCTGGATATTCTGGTAAATAACGCTGGCGATCTAGGTGCACTCACCCCGTTAGCTCTTTATGATAATATGCTATGGGAGAAGATATTCCGCATTAACGTAACAGCACCGTTTTTTTTAATACGTGAGCTACTACCCCTATTAAAAGCAAGTGATGACGCTTCGGTTATCAATGTGGTTTCAAGTGTGGCATTTAAAGGTCGTCATTTTTGGGGCGCATATGCCGCCTCCAAGGCAGCCTTGGCCAACTTGACAGAGACATGGGCAGCAGAGTTGGAAAAAACCAGCATACGCATGAATACAGTCAACCCTGGTGCAACTGCTACCGCTATGCGAGCTGCTGCCTATCCCGGTGAAAATCCTGACACCATACCTCAGCCTAAGGAGATAACGCCGTTGTTTTTGTATCTAGCGTCGGGATATTCTAAAAATGAACGGGGAAATCATCTGGCTGCGAGGGATTGGTTGGATTGGAAGCCGGAATAAAAAAAGTTTTGGTTTTTTGCCTGTATTACCGGGGGTACTAGGGGAATCATTCCCCTAGTGGGTTTGGGCGAAGCCCAAGGTTTTGCCGTAAAGCCGGAATTAAAAAGGCTTTTTTTCGCAGAAAAAAAGTCCCGGCGAGCTTCTAAATTTTACCTACTAAAAAAAACCGTCCGTTTGGTTTTTTTTAGTAGGTAAAAAGCTATTTGCCTACCAAAGGCAGATACGACATAACCTCTCAAAATATAAAAATGCTATAAAAACAATAAGAAATATACAGGAACGAGCTTGCTCGCGAATAGGTGCACGACCCATTTGCAAGCAACCTTAAAACTACAAATATGGTAAAATCAAATTAAAGTTAAAAAAAAGTCAAAGGCAACACCTTGGGAGGCCTTGCAGGCCCCCAAACCCCCACGCTTTTGAATGCAAAGGCTTAAAAACAAAGGCAAAACCTTGG
>JADFZS010000276.1 GCA_015232405.1 Magnetococcales bacterium
GGTTAAAACCCTGGGTTTGGAACCCCATTATGTGGCATCTCTTACAGGTACTGACGGACATTTTAACTCCATAATAGAACTTATCAAACCACGAGGTCACATCGCTTTTATCGATGACCCCACGGTACTGGATATTAAATCCGGTAAATTTAAGGCTTTATCGTTTAGTTGGGAGTTTATGTTTACCCGTTCCATGTTTCAAACAGCAGATATCGAAAAACAGCATGAACTGCTAAACCGGGTAGCAGAGCTTATTGATGAAGGTAAGCTAATCTCTACTGTTACCAACAACCTTGGCAAAATAAGTACCGATACCCTTAATAAAGCCCATAAGCTACAAGCAAGTGGTAGGGTGATCGGCAAAAATGTTTTAGATGGTTTTGCTTGATACTATCAATCTTTGTTGCTGATGGTTTGATGACTGTAAATAAAGGGTAGTAATAGCGAAGGGTAGGGGGGTCAACGTTTGGCTTTAAATAGCAACTCGCGTTTTTTCTTCTGTTCTACCCTTACTTCAGCGATAAAATTTTCTAACTGATCCTTTTGGTTATGTCTGCCCAACATAAAACTGGCATGGTATGCAGGTGGTTTTTTTGTTCCCAATACCCCCATGACCTCACCGACTATAGCCACCTTTGATACCTCAATCCCTTGTAGAACAAAGCGGAGCTTATCACCTTTTTTTATATCGTGGGAGGTTGTACTGGAGCGAAAAGAGATGCCGCCAGCACCAATATCTATAATGTCGGCAGTAAATGATTTGCCTTTGGTGGAAATCACTTTTGTCGATACCGCAAAGGCGTTGTCCAGTTTTACCCGAGGTGTTGCCCGTTTGTCGGCAATACTGTTGAGCTGTTTGGGATAGTTGAGTATAAACAGTTTTTGCTCAGAGCCAGCAAACATATCCTGACATTTAAATTCACAAGATAGGGCGCGGCTGCTTGTGTAAAAGGCCAATGTCCCTTTTTTTACCCGGCGTAGGTGAATATTACCTATTGGGGGCATCAACGGCCCAATTATCAGCTTCTCCCGCTCTTTTAAATAGCCTGCTGACTCAAATACCTCACCACTGCTGCTCTTTTTTGGCTCCCCTTCAAAAACAGATAAAAACTGTGTGGTATTGCCTTCTATATTGATGGAGATGCTCTTTTTTGTGGCTAACGCTTGTTGCAAGAGGGTGAGGATTAACTTTGGATCATCAATTGTCGGGCTTTCATCTAGGACAATATTCTCTATCTCAACAGATTTTTCCTTCTGAATAAAAGAGCCGTCATCCTGCCAGGCGGCAAACATACCCACAACCTCAGCCATACCAACCCGGCTCATGTCGTTGTTCCAGACCCAGCCCTCTATAAGCTCCAACAGTAACTCTCGCATGGCTGGGGGAAACGGCAACAGCATACTTCTGGCATCTTCGTCCCAAGAGAGGGTCTCCATCAATACAAGATCATCATCCTTGTTGCCTAGTAACAGCTGGGTAAAGTCATAGTCAACCCGGTTTACCTCTTTACGGCCCGCCATGGCGTTAATCGCCTTGCGTCCGATGCTCTGCATACCTTTATCAAGGTTTTTGTTGAGGTTTTCCAGGGCATCATCATTCCATGTGATATTTGCTGCTTTACTGTTCTGCTCTTGGCTGTCTTGGCTATCACCAGCATTGCTGCTTGTTTTTTTGTTCTGTGTACCCTTTTTGCCCTTATTTGATGGGTCTGAATCTGCTTTCTTTTGGGCGGCAATTTGGGCGGCAATTTCTACTGATGATGGTGGCTTGTAGCTTTGGTGTGAAATAAGTAGGTCACATGTAGCAGCATGGAGGAGGTTTTCTGCAACACTACCCATATCAAGTTGGGTGCTGGTGTGGATACCTGTTTTACCAAAAACCAGTAAGGACGCCCCCCGTTCTTTAACAAGGTCTGGCAGACCAACCGAAGGTCTTGCATCAATCAACAGACACTCAGCATCTACTCCAAACTGTTTGGCAACCAAACGGGCATGGGCCATATGGGCAACAAACACCTTTTTAAGCTCTTGATAATCCTCATGGCTCATATCTGTTGCGGTAGTTTGTTCTGCATCAAGGTTCCAGATATCATCGTTGCTATTGATAGGGGAGCTTAAAAAATAGGGTTCATAAACCCCTGCGGCAATTATAACTTTTCTGTCGGTTTTTCTTGCCAATATGGTTGCTGTTTTTAAGCCGCCATAAGCCTGCTGAGAAAAATCCATGGCGACTATAATTGGCCCACCCGTCAAGGAGTCCGAGTTGTCCTTTATAATAAGGGTGTCAATGTTGGAGTGACGGGCCAACCTGGAAGAGACACCGCCCTGGGTGTCTTCTCTTGCTGCTCTCGCCCCGTGGGTATTGATAACTAATAGATCATGCTCACCATTTTTACTGATATCACCTATTACCTTATAATCCAAACCACTTAACTGGGCATTGGAGTATGCAATGCCAGCCTCTGCACACAGCTTACCCCCGGCTTTAAGGATCATCTGCGAAGGTCTTTGCACATCCTCTTTTTTTGGGGGGATGGCAGCACGCAGACTGACCATTATATTGCTGCCTTGGTTATGGTTGACCTCTGGCTCCATATGGTCCAACAGGCTGCTATATTGGGGTGTGGTGTTTATATGGATACCCTTTATGGTGGCTTTTTTATCCAGCTTAGCTAGAGATATCGCCATCTCAAGAGATTTTTTGGCAAATGAAGATGCTACTAGAGGAACCAGGATGCTGTTAAATGGTCCTGGCTGTTTTTCTTGGGGTGATCCGCTTTTTTGTGAAGTTTCTTGGGCATCATCACTCAAAGAACCGCCTGGTATATCGGTTTTCTGATCTGCCATAACCTGATTGACAAGTTGGGCAATATCGATCTTTTGTTCAACAAGAAACCTGCTAAAGACCATATCCGATTTGATGATATGTTGAACAATCCAAACCTTGATAAAGTTTACAATTGGTCCTCGGATATCTTTTTTCTGTTTTATCAACCTGCGACGTAGGGCCAACACCTGCTGTTTAAATTTTTCATGATCCACAGCATGGGAGTCAACCTCGATAAAACCGGAGCAGCGCATAAACTCAATTTCACGGGTAAAGTGGAGTTCGGTATATTGATATAGCTTGGTCAAAGCTAACTCAGCATCCTTGACACCACCCTGTTTTACCTGCACAGCACTGTTAATGCTGTTTAAAATTTCAACCAACACCCGATGGTCTTCATCAAGAATTTCAATACCAATTCTAGGTACTGATTTCCACTCTATCAACGGTTTTATGGCTTTGCTTGGTTGAACCATGAAAACTACTCGCTTTTCAAGCCTGTATTATTTATCAGCTTATATGAAGTTATTCAGCCATCAAGCATAATGGGAGACCATCTCAAACACCAATCCCAAGGTCTCTTGGTTTACATGGCGGCGAGAGAGAAAGTGAACTAGATCACTGCTAGCTGAAGGGGGTAGATAGGAGGCATCAATACCCAAAACAGCTTTACAGGCAAAGGCTATGGCGGCGTAGACATTTATATTCAGTGCGTGCTGATCTTCATTTAATTTTTTGCCAATGGCTATGGGGGCGTAACGGGCCAGACGAAAGGTTATGATGCCTGCCAACTGGGCGCGAGTTATGGTCTCCCCAGGCCGTCTTAGTTGGATCATGTCACAATCTTTTGAGGCATCAAGAAAAGCCCCGGCAAGAGCTTTTCTTGAGAGGAAGATCTTTTCCGTTGGCCACTTTTTATACTTGGCAATTTCAAGGACAATCAGTACAAACTGCTCGCTCCACATTAGTAATATTTCATCATCTATTTCACAGCTGTAACGATTTGGCATGGAGTCTCTCCTCTTTTATTTTTTTTTCTCAGAAACAATCAGATGGTCATAGTCAAAAGGGATGCTTTTGGCTTTTTTTGCCGTTTTTAGTAGAGCCTTTTTGTTGCATTCGGAAGACTTTACCTTAACTGGAGACTCCATCTCCTTTATTTCATAGACTATATCTTTGGCAAAAGAGGCCCGTTTTTTTGGGTCGCTGAGATTGGATAGTGATGACACGATGTTTCTCCTAAGCTTAAATGGTCTCTTGTGAATACATGTGGTTGATTAAGTCCAATACCCTGGTAGCATAACCCCATTCATTGTCATACCAGCTTAACACCTTGACCTGATTACCAATAACCAGTGTTGAAATGGAGTTAAAATGTCCGTCAGTACCTGTAAGAGATGCCACATAATGGGGTTCCAAACCCAGGGTTTTAACCTGCTCAACCAGTGACTCATGGTGGTTGATTACATGATCAGCCCCCATTTTATTGCACCAGTCTACGGTCTCTTTACGTGATGCGGTTGCAATAACAGTTAGTGCGGTTAGTTTTTTGGCAAGTTGAATAAGGATGGAACCAACCCCACCAGCCCCACCAATAACCAACAAACTCTCCCCTTCTCCCTCACCCTCTTTTACACCCATGGAGTCAAAAAGCAGCTCCCAGGCGGTTATTGAGGTCAAAGGAAAACCGGCAGCTTGGGCAAACCCCATGGATTGGGGCTTTTTGCCGACGATGCGCTCATCAACTGCATGGTATTGACTGTTGGTTCCCGGTCGGGTGATATCCCCAGCATAAAATACCTCATCCCCAACCTTAAATTTTTCAACACCACTACCGACTTTTTCCACCACCCCAGCAGCATCATAACCGATTATTTTATAACCATCTTCCGGGTTTTTGTTATTGCGTACTTTCACATCCACCGGGTTGACCGAAACCCCCTTGACCGCAACCAAAAGATCCCGTGAACCCAGTTCTGGCATATCGCTTTCAAACTCAACCAACGCCTCCAAATCGGTGATGGGACCAGCTTTTTTATAGCCAATAGCTTTCATTTATCAACTCCGTTTTTTGTATCTAAATATATTACAACCAACAATTCCATAATAAGCCAAGTCAAG
>JADFZS010000277.1 GCA_015232405.1 Magnetococcales bacterium
GATCCGCTCTTACATGGTCATCCAGTAGGCCGACTAGGGCTGGTGGTATCCAGCTTTTTAAGAGAGACTCTTTTTCGGTATCTTTTATTACTGTTTGTTTTTTTGTTTGTTGTTGAGGTTTTGCTACTGCTACTGCTGCTACTGGTGTTGTAGTTGTTGCTTTAGGTTCTTTGGGCAATTTCTTCATGCTGAAATTGTATACAGCTTTGAACCATGACTCATCAAGTATTGCATCTTTATTGTCTGGAGTGATGATAATTCCAGAAATGGGACCTTTTAAAAATGGTCTTGGAATGGCTTTAACTTGGTCAAGCCATTTCTTGCTCAGTTGTAAACCTTTATCAATTTGTTTTGCTGTTGCATGAAGTGATAGTTCATATTGCCATTTGTTGATGTTGACGATTTGACCTATGGCAAGCACTAAACCATCTTCTTGAAGAATAACAAAAAGGGCATTTTTCCTGGCGTGGATATTTTTTCCGGTGTGAGCAGTAATTTGTCCCTGCTTGATTGCTTCTAAAGCCTCTTCACCTTTTGCCTTCCAAACAACAAAAGCTACAGGCCATATATCAGTGCTATTCATAAAAATCTACTCGAGTTGATATTTACATTTGTATAATTTTTTGTTTTGAAAGCTTATATACAACACTTAACAGTGCTTGCAGCTAGATTATAATATGAAAATAATAAACATCAAAAAATAGTTTTAAAAATTGAAAATATGGTGATCTAAACTAAATATAGGTACGTATCAATTGGAACAAGCTATGTTATTCTAAATGATAAATCAAGCTACATTTTTGTGGATGCGCTAAGCTGGAAAAATAGTAGGATGAATAAGAAAGAAATTAAGATTTGAAAAATTAAGGAAATAGAGGGGTGACTGTTTAGAAAAATTTTAGTAACAAGAAAAATGGCTGGGCCGGGAGGATTAGAGCCTCCGTATACCGGAATCAAAATCTGAAAGTTGATTTTTAACTAATTGAAATTACAGTACTCTTGACTCCTGTCTATAAAGCCTGAATATCTGTAAACCTACTGGGATAACAAGGAACTCGCATTTGACTTGTACTTCACCCTACGACACAAATACGACACAATGGGCTAATCCTCATATCTACGGATTATGAATTAGTTGCTCTTCGTTATGTGTTCTTAAGGTGAACTGTTTTTCCTAATCTTTAGTTACTCTTTAAGTCAATAAATCTCTGCATAGAACCTGCCGATTATGAGTCAGGGATGGTAAGTCTAACATATTGACATTGCTGTGCTTTCTTGATCTGCTAATTTGAGTATTACAAGCATTAACGTCAATACTCGTAACTGTTCCGGTACTTTTCGGGTATTCGACTACGGCTCAATTTGGGCACCCTGTGTGGTGGTTGCAGAGGGCCTGTTTAGAACGCTATTTAGTTACTCCCAACACTATTGAGTAAATATATGATACCATCTAGAGGTGAATTCAAGCCCTATGCAAGCAGGAGATAGGTATGCAGATCGTTAGAAAAATATTGGTTACAGATGAAGAGCATCGCCCAGTTGCGGTTCAAATCGACTATAATGACTGGCTGAAAATTGAGCAGCAACTAAACGTTCAAGACAGACAAGCCAAAATCGTGGACTTGTCAAAGTATGCGGGCGGGTTAAATCTTACAGAATCCCCTTTGGCCTACCAAGCTAGCTGCCGGAGCGAGTGGTCTTGAATCGGGTTTTAGACACCAACATTATTCTCTACCTCCTTGGAAACAAATTATCCGAACCAATGCCACTCGGTCGTTATTACGCCTCAGTAATTACCGAGATGGAACTACTGAACTACTATCATTCCCGGCTCTGACAAAGACAGAAGAGAAAGTAATCAGAGATTTTCTTGCTGATATACAAGTAGTTGGTATTCTTCCAGACATCAAAGAAAACGCCATCCGTTTACGCCGAGATCACAAATTAAAACTACCCGATGCTATAATTGCCGCCACAGCATTATCAATGGACGCTTTATTGCTAACCAATGATAACGGAATCATTCGAGTACCTGGCCTGAAATGTAAATCTGTTTCTGTTAAATAGAATCTCAAAACAAGTTCATCTAAATACAACTCAGACTTTTGCTTATCTGTCGGACGAACAAATTTTATAAAATCTTTATTTGATGCTGTGTTGCTAATTTTCGCATCATAATCTTATGAAGAAGAGTGGAAATATTCTCACACTACAAACAAAATATGCTATCAAAGCTTTACGATGATACTGCAAAATGCACGCCTTTTTCCAAATATTTGAAAAAAGCAGTCAAATTGAATCCATTAGCATCTATTGAAAATGCATTGAATATTGTTGACTAAAAGGGAAAAAAGGAAGAGTGAAGATATTATAAAAAGAAAGTAAGTATCTAAAAAAAAATGGCTGGGCCGGGAGGATTCGAACCTCCGCATACCGGAATCAAAATCCGGGGCCTTACCGCTTGGCGACGGCCCACCAAATGATCAATGACGGTGGACTATACTCGATTTCCACTCTTTTGCAAAGGGGTGGATGTTAAAAGTTGTGCCTTTCATGATTTTCCAGTTGGGATGCCTTTGTTTTAGGGTGTTTACAGCTTTGCTTGCTTGCTCTTTTTTGTTGAAATAGCCAAAAAGTGAAGAGCCACTACCTGACATCAGGGTTGCATTTGCCCCTGTTGATAACAAAGAGTCCGTCATTTCTGTGATTATTGGGGTGATATTTTTCACAATTGGTTCTAGATCATTCTCCAAAAGAGCAGGTAGACAGCCTTCTTTTATTGTATCTGCTTCAAGAGGGTGGGGGTGGTGGGGAAAATTGCCAGCAAGGGCTTTAAAAACCTCTTTTGTCGATATGGTCTCCCCAGGGTTTAGCAAAACCAGTGTTGCTGTGGGCAGATCCGGTAAAAATGTTAGCTTTTCACCTATGCCTTGAGCCAAAGCTCCTCTGCCCCCTAGAAAAATAGGAATATCGGCTCCCAAAGATACCCCTAGCTCAATTAACTTATCCAACGACCAGTTTATATCCCACATTTTATTTAAGGCCAAAAGTGTGGTTGCCGCATTTGAAGAGCCGCCACCCAACCCCCCACCATGGGGAATGTTTTTGGTTAGTTTTATCGCCACCCCTTTATCTACCCCAGTTGCCAATCCAAAGGCTTTAGCCGTTTTGTAAATAAGATTATCTTCCGGTTTTGGGGTTACTTCCGGCTGGCAAGATAGCTCTATTCTACCCCTTTGTGGCAGTATTTCGATTTCCAGAAGATCATAAAGAGGAAAAAAGGTCATAACGGTCTGCAGCAAGTGATAACCATCGGACCGTTTCCCCACAACTCGCAGAGCAAGGTTGACTTTAGCAGGGGCGGAAAACTGTGCTTTCATAAGAAAATTTTTTAAGTTAATGGGATGGGTCTGGGAAGGGGCCACGCCCCTTCCCAGTGGGGTTTGGGGCAAAGCCCCAACTTAAATAAAATTAAGATGGGGAACCGAGCCAGTAGAGATTTTATGGAGATAACGGTTCACCTCGTCCATACGGCAGTTACGACGGCAGTTGTTTATATCCAGGCCGTTGTTGATAAACTCCCACCCTTTATGGCGTTTTTCCCCCTCCCATATCTCTTTGAAGCTCTGATCATTTATGTTGCCATATTCAAATCTGTTATCCAAAAGATAGGCACTGCAGCCAGAAACAATACCGTTTGCCATTATATATCCCCATAAAAACGGGGTTGCATAACAGTGGTCATAGCGGTCGGAATCGCTGTATTTTTCCATGGTTTTATCACGGAAGATAACCGAAAACCCCGGTATGCTCATGGCCCGTAGTTTGTCCCCCATCTCCATCATGGCGGTGTAGTCGATATTTTCATATACCTTGGTATCGCTAAACATATGCTGGGAGTAGGGCTTTATCACCAGATAGTCCAACCCCACTTCATCACGGCAGATTTTTATCAACGACTCCATCTGGTCGGAATTATCTGGCAACAGAATTGATTGCGCCCCCAAAGTACAGTCCAGGTTGCGCTCTTCTCTGCTTTTTACCAGAGTTTTCATGTTTTTTATAACATTGAAAAACTCATCCTCTTTTTTAGCCTGATGGATTTTTTGATAGCCTTCAGGAGTACCACCATTTATGGATATTTTTATCCATGATAGTGCTGGCAGCCCATGCTCAATAAAACCGGGGGGAAAAACGGTAGCGTTGGTGGTAAGTGCGGAATCTATGCCGGACTCTTTGGTGATTTTGAGGATCTCCCCAATGTCTTTATGGAGCAGTGGCTCTCCTTCTCCGGCATACATAACACTTTTAATGCCGAGCTTTCCCATCTCCGGCAGCCGTTTTTTTAACAGGTCCAATTTTAACCGTTCTGTATTATAGCCGATATAATCTACCGCACAAAATACACATCGGTGGTTGCACACCCCAATGGGTGATATCTCCACATAGATGGGATAGACGGTTTTTGCCTTCTCCCAATCACCTGCTGCTTGCAACACCTGAGCGGTGCGTTCTGGGTGATAAATCAGTTTGTGGCTATCGATGGCGTAGGTATCAGCCAAGAGCGTTCTCCTTTTTTTCTGGATAGTGTAGAGCAACAGGCATAGCTACAACCTTATCTCCCATGGTCATTGTTAGCTTTATGCTGTTGGGCCATTTGTCATCCTCTTGCTGGGGGATGGCCTCTTGCTCAACTTTTACCATACCAGACATCATCGCAACCTCAAGCTCTTGCGTTGAAATATCAAAGGCGGTGGCTATCTCCTGAATAGGAAGCTCCAGTTCGGCCTCTGTTGTTTGTTCCATTTTATCTTCTCTCAAAATATTTATTAATGGGTAAAGCCCTTAAATATGCCATTTTTTTGCCCTTAAGACAAAATAATTTATATGATTATAAATTTACATAAAATTATATAGTTAAGTTTGCATTACGTTATCCATTGCT
>JADFZS010000278.1 GCA_015232405.1 Magnetococcales bacterium
AGTCACCTTATTGGTGATGAGACTTTGATCTGTTATGCCAGATGAATCAATAGGTTGCGTCAGGTGCGTGCTGACAAATGCTGTTTCTAGGATTATTTATCTGGTTGGCCCTGTTTAAATCTTCGGGACGGTTGATGTTAAAAAAAGGATCTTGACCATCTGGTTCACAAGCAAAATCCAGTTTTATATGCTCTTGTTGCAAAAACCATTGCTGTAGCTTTAGCTGTTTTGCATCCAGTGCTGCGCTCAACTTTGGCAAAACTGCACGGGGCCAAAGAGTAACAACTGGATGCAGACGAGAATTACTTTTAGCGACAACCGGAACTTCTCTACCCTTTGTGCTTTGGGACATTTTTTTTGCTAAATCCAGAGGAAAAAATGGTGTATCCACAGGGATAGATAACAACCAATCTGTATCAAGTGAGAGAAACGCCCCTTCGATACCTGCCAAAGGTCCCAAAAAACCCTGCCGTTTATCGGGGATCACCTGTAGATCAAAATGCGCAAAACGGGCCGGATCTCCGTTGGCATTCAGCACCACCTTACCAACCTGTGGCAACAACCTTTCATACACATGGGCTAATAGGGAATTTCCCCCCAGAGACAAAAATGATTTTTCCTGTCTGTTCATGCGCCGGGAAAGCCCCCCTGCCAGGATAACTCCTGTGATATCAGCCGGGGCTGGAGAGGTTGGTTGTTCCATTTATGTAAAAATCCTTTAGCAGCTAAAAGATAAAATTTTGCAAAACCTCTTTTGACTTAGCACCAGAGGTAATAAACCCTTCATGGTGGCTACCGTGGGCTTGATAAAAAGTTTTGGGTTGGCTGGCTGCTGCAAACAGTTTTTCACCGTGGCTATATGGTATAATCTCATCTTCAATACTGTGGATAAGCAACTTGGGAACCTCAATCTGCTTGATACGTTCCAGGTTGGGAAAATGGATGTGGGCCATCAGGCGTACTGGTAGATATGGGTATATATCAGCAGCAACATCAGGAACCGAAGTAAATGTCCCCTCAATAATCAGTTTGGCAGGGGGATGTTTTATCGCCAATCCGGTAGCTACCCCACCACCTAGAGAGTGTCCATAGAAGATTATTTGTGAACCAATCAGCTTTTTTTTGTCAATGAGATAGTGCCAAGCGGCCTCGGCATCGGCTTTTGTCCCCTCTTCGGTTGGGCGACCTTCACTTAGCCCATAACCACGATATTCCAACAAAAACACACTTAAACCCAAAGAGTGAAACATTCTAACATATTCGTAGGTTTCAGATATGTTGGTGGCGTTACCGTGGAAAAAAAGAACAGTTAAACCGTCATCATCCCCCGGTATCCACCAATTTGTCAGAGTCTGTCCATCGCTTTGCAACAAGACAGTCTCATACTCCATGCCCCAATCTTTTGGGGTTTGGCTATGGCCTTTGGGAGGGTGGAACACTTGGGAGTTTTGGGAAAAATAGAGATAGGCCGCCAACAACCCATATACAGCCAGGATTATCAGGAGAATATTTAACATGAAAATGAGCTTTTCACAGTTTATCAACCATCTGCTAAATGTGATTGCGTCAAACGAGCATCACGAACAATCAACTGTACCGTCTCCCGGTTACGAAAGCGATTTATAGAGAGAGAGCCGACAACATCCACCCATGCACCCATGGTTAACAAACCATCCCCCAGATCACCGGGTAATACCCTAAAGGAGATGGTATCAAGCACATTGTCATAAACATCCGCCAATCGACATTTGACATGGCTATCTTTTATCACCCTGGCATCTATGAGCCTTACATTTTCAATTAAAAAAACCGGTTCTGGGTTGCCTCTGCCAAAAGGTTGCAACCTCTCTAAACGTCCTACGGTCTCTAAGTTTACATCAGGTATCTGTAATTTTCCATCATATGTCATGGCAGGGGAGAAAAGCTCAGGATCGTTACCATCCACCACAGCTTTTTCAAATGCTCTACTAAAATCTTCTACCTGTGATGCTTCAATACTAAGCCCGGCAGCAGCTTTATGACCACCAAACTTTGTTAGATATTCACCACATTTTTCTATGGCTGCCAAAAGATCCACCCCAGCTATAGAGCGACCGGAACCTTTGCCTTGCCCATCTTCATCCAGGGCGATGATGACTGTTGGCAGATAAAAACGGTCGGCAATTCTAGAGGCGATTATTCCGATAACACCCTGATGCCAACCTTTTTCTGCCAAGACAATGCTGTGGCCTGACTCCGCCAAACCTTCATCGGTAATTCTCTGTATGGCGGTGCGCAGCATTTTATCTTCTAAACTTCTGCGCTCCCGATTGGCCTCTTCTAACTGATTGGCTATCTCTTCGGCTCGCTCTTTATCTTCGGTATGGAGCAACTCAGAACCAAGTGGCCCTTTTCCCAACCTGCCACCAGCATTGATTCGGGGTCCAATCTGAAAGCCAACCTGTCCTGCCGATAGATCACCTTTAATTCTGGCAATCTCCATCAAAGCGTTGATGCCGACATTTTTTTTCTCATGAGCTACACGTAGACCAACCGATACCAGGGGTCTGTTTACCCCGGTCAAACTTGCTACATCGACTATGGTTCCCACAGCAACCAAATCCATTAAATCTCTGAGTATCGGCTCCTGTCTCTGGGAAAAATAATCCCTCTTGCGTAGCTCTCTATTAAGCGCCATAAGCAGATAAAATGCGACACCCACACCAGCAAGCTCTTTATTGGGAAAAGGGTCGTCTAAACGGTTGGGGTTTACCAAAGCCAACGCCTTTGGCAACTCTTGGCGACCTTGATGGTGATCTGTCACCACCACATCCAGACCGATATTTGCAGCGGTTTCAAATGCTTCATAAGCGGTTATTCCACAATCAACCGTCACCACCAGTGTGATACCCTCATCCACAAGGGTATGCATTGCTTGGGAGTTGGGACCGTACCCTTCGGTTAAACGGTCTGGAATGTATACTCGCAGTGGAATATTTAAAGCACGAAAATAGCGCACCATCAATGCCGATGAGGTGGCTCCATCAACATCAAAATCACCAAATACCGCTATTTTTTCACCACCCTCAATGGCTTTGACCAATCTGGCAACCGCTATATCCATATCCAACATTTTTAAAGGGTCGGTCAGATGTTTAAGAAGAGGACGAAAAAACCTCTCTACAGCGTCAGGATCTGCCAGATTTCGATGGGCAATAATTGGGGTAAACAGTTGCGACAGACCACAGTCACGGGCCAGCTGACGATGAAAATCTGTAACCTCGCTACGGGGTCGCCAGACCTTGCCGGAAAAAGAGAGCTGTGAATTTTCCATATCACTCATAAGGCCAACTCACCATTAAACTGCTCTATTTCCATTTCAGCTCCACTATCAATGGAGTTTCGATGCCAAAAACGTTTTTTTTGTATCAACTTTTCACCATGTGCTGCTACCCAAGGTACAAAACCAGCAACGGGTTGACCCTCTTTATCCAAGGTGGCAGAAGTTGTTATTGTCAATTTTTCCCCTACCCCGGCCAATTTTTCTACAAGGGGTGTTATAAAATGTTCGTCGATCTGCTGTAACCTGCTCTGCCGTTGTTCTAACATCCCCAGACGGGCAAATTTGGTCGGGGTTTGAAAGTGGATAACTGCCAAACCAGATTGAGAAAAATTGGCAATCTTGGCAATGGTTGCGGAGTCCACACCATTTTTTTCATCAATACAAGCTGTTTGTAAACCTGCCAAACGGCCCAACCCGGCAACAATGGCATCGGAACTCCACAAACAACCCCTGTTAGTATCTGTCACTTTTTGGGCAATGTTGTTTTTACATCTGCCAACGCCCCATAACCAAGGGGTGTTTAGGGGTAACAGCTCCTTTTTCTTACGTTTGTTGTTAATAGCGTCCCTTGCCAGCAACATCTGCCCGGTGGTGACCAACGAAACCAGACTATTGGCATCCTTACCCTGTGGCAAGCAATCAAAAAAAGATTGTCCCTCCAAGGTTGCCAGCGGCAGAGAAGATACCTCAAAATTACCATCGGCAGATACCACTGCTGTTGCCCACTCTTTTACCCAATGGATCGTAAAACCGTGGTGGGCAAACTCATCTTGCAATCCCAAGATCAGCTGCTCTTTTTCTTCAACACCAAGCCCCACCCGTTCGGGTGAGAAAAAAAGTAGTTTGTTGGTTTTTTGAAATAGATGTAGCAGGCCAACAACCCCCCAGCTTTTTTGTGGATCAGGTTGCAGACCCATACCCAGAGCGGCAAGATAACCAAGGGGTAGTTTTTGGCTTTCGCCCCAGTAGTCTGGCCCCAACAAAAGGTCAGAATATACCACACCCTCATCAGGAGAAGCTGCCTTTTGGGCAAGGTCCACCCTACCAGTGCTAGCCACTGCTGCCAATCTGGTAACATTTTTACAATAGGCTCCCGTTGCAGGGTCTCCCTCCATAATCAGGCCATCTATGATAATCAATATGGACATGGGAAAAAGATACTAAAAAAAGTCAAAAAGATGAATGGAGCCTTGAGTAAAATTGAGAGGTGGGAGCAGGCTTAATTGCTCCCACTTTTACAACACAATTTATCGCAATCTAATATTTCAAATTCAAAAGTGGTAAAAACATCTTAACCACAAACACGCAATCAAGCAAACCCGGTTTCAATGCGGATAAAACGGGGTTTATCCTGGACAGAGTTTAGAGCTTCCATCTCCAACAGGCTATCTTGAATATTTTTTTCTGTGGTTTTATGGGTAACTATCACCAAAGGTACTGCCTCTTTTTGTGAACGACCCTTTTGCATTATGGCATCAACTGAGATCTCATGACGAGCCAAGGCTGCTGTAACCTCTGCCAATACACCAGGACGGTCTACCACAGCCAGACGGAGATAATATTCACCCTCCAATTCCTCCATGCCCAATACCGGTAAAGGTTGTAAATTTTTGCTC
>JADFZS010000279.1 GCA_015232405.1 Magnetococcales bacterium
GTTGGCCGCCTGAAACGGCGTGAAGAAAAGTTGGAGAACCAAAATCGGGAGTTGGTGGTCAGCATGACCCAGGTGCAGCGGGCCGAAAGTGAAATGAAGGTGGCAAGGGATACTGCGGAAAATGCCACCAAGACCAAGGATGATTTTCTCCGCTTGGTCTCCCATGATCTCCGCAGCCCTCTCACCAGTATTATCACCACCATGAAATATATTCGTGAGGAGGTTGATAAAAAACATATCAAAAAGATGGTCGCCAGCCTTGAAAAGCGTTCCAGCCGGACCTTGGAGATGATTCAACATTTGCTGGATATCGACCGCCTGCGCAAGGGGATAGTGCTGGTCGAGCCGGTTGAGTTTCATGGCGTATCATATATTGCTGACATTTTGGACGATTTTTATCCGGTCGCAGAAAAAAAAGGGGTCATTCTGTCCAACTCGTTTCCAGCCAATCTAACCCTCTATTCCGATGAAAAACTTTTGGAAAGGGTGTTGGTCAACCTGATTTCCAACGCGATAAAATTTTGCAACTCCGGGGATACTGTACGCATCTCCTTTGTGCAGGGGGAGTTTCCAATTATTGAGGTGGGAGACAATGGAATAGGCATTCCTGAAGAGATGATACCGATGCTGTTTATGCGGGAACAGGTTACAAGCCGCAGTGGAACCCTTGGTGAGGTTGGTCACGGTTTGGGGCTCCCCTTGTGTCAGGATATCATGAAATCATTGGGCGGCAGGATCGTGGTCCATTCAACGGTAGGCAAGGGGAGCAAGTTTCATCTCCAGCTTCCTCCCTACGCCGTCAAGGAGATAGGTGAAGATGTTGAGTTTAATATTGAGCAGGAGTATGTAGAGCGTATCACGGGTTCTTATGAGGATTATTGGCGGCAGATCAAGCTTCTCAAAGATAAAGATATGGCAAAATGCACCGAGGATGAGAAAAAAGCGATATTTAATTTTCTTGACCATGATGCCTTGCTTCAGCATGCCAATGAGGAGCAGGAGATGGTGCATATGTCTTATACAGGTCACAAGGAACATAGCGACTCACACGCTGAATATCGCGCTCTATTGGATTTTGTAAAATCCGGCAGTGGAATTGACTCAGAGGTGTGGGATGAAGATATGGTGGGAGCTTTGTGGGACTGGCTGCGGGTTCACTCAAAAGTATTTGATGAAAAGTTTATCAAATTTTTAAGTTAGAGTGTTTTAGATATTTATGGAGTTTGGCCTTTGTTTGTGCCAAATATGGCGAACAAGTTTAGCTCGCCTCCTGTTTGACAGATGGTCGGTTTTCAAACCAGGAGGGCAGGAGAAAACCGACCATCACATGCTCACTTGGGATGAGTGAGCCTTATCCGTTGCGGGGCATTCTGCCCGTTTGTTGACTTGAGATAGTCGAAGAGCTGCCAGGCAAAGATTGTGGTACAGGTAAAGATATAAACGCCCAAAATAGTTTCCATTGCCATATCCCTTCAAGTCCGATCCCAAGGTTGTTCGCCAAAATCAATTTACAAGGTTTTCTTCAAAGGTTTGCAATCGTTCAAGCCAGACTGCAGCCAACCTTGTCAAGTTAAAAACAGCGATTGAAAAATTCCTACAGTCAATACAAAACTGGCCAACAAAATAAGTGAGGCAACGATGATTATCGGGGAGCTTTCCTTGATCTGCTGTAATTGAGAACTCATGGTACACCTTCATTATTTTTTGGTTGATTGATTATCTTGTCAATCTATATCGCAACCTTCGTTCCAACTTTCTCCCTGTTATAACTGCTTGTAATTTATTGGAAAATTGTTGCGGATGCTTGCGGGGTGCTTCTCAAAATAGAGAAAACGGCATTAATTTTTTTGAGATTGGGAATTTTAATAAATGGGTGGGTTGATCAAGGGAAAAAAATATAAAACCAAGGCATGCAGACATGCGCACCTCCAGCTCTTTTGCAATACCAAGATTTATGCAAAATGCTCACATATTTTTGCAAAAGCCTGTTGGTGGAGCTATTTTCCAAAGTGGGAAAATTCTTTATTCAGAACCCCCCAAAAAGTTTAATATGATCACCCGGCCATTAAACATGTCGGCAATATAAATACGTCCATGACCATCTGTCCAGACACCGCTTGGCAGAAAAAATTGGCCGATCTCCTGACCGGTTCCACCGATAGGGAGAAGGAATTGACCTTGTGGGTTATAGATCAAAAGGTGATCATGTAAAGATTCGATAACATATATGTTGCCCTCACTATCGGCAGTCACCCCCTTGGGGCGGACCATATTTCCAACCTTGATACCGAGGTTGCCAAACGAGTTTACAAAATCACCATCTTCACTAAATATTTGCACACGGGCGTTCAGGGTATCTGCAACATATAGTTGGCGATTGTGAAAGGCGATATGGGTAGGTGAGTTGAAGGTTCCGGTTTTCATGCCAGGGGCACCGATAATTTCCAACAGCTCTCCTGCATCGTTGAACACCTTGATATCATGGGCGCGGGTGTCGGATACATAGATCAACTTTTTGACAGGATCACGGGCCAGACCGGTTGGACGTTGCAGGGAGTCGCGGCCAAGTTCACCAACAGGGTTACCATTACGGTCCAGGCGTATCACCCGACCCAGTTCAGCATCGGCAACCAGGATCTGTCCATCCGGTCCCAGGGCGATTCCCACGGGCACTGAAAAGGGGGTGGAACCGGTGGCCTTGTTCCAAATTTTGAGGGTACCTTCGGGTTTGTCAAATACAACCACCGCATGTTGACCGACATCGGTAACATAGATGCGTCCCTGCTCATCAGTGACCCCGGTTTGTGGCCGCCGTAACCCAAGCTTATCCTCTTGATCTCCAAACTCGCTCTCCTCATCCAGGCCCACCAGCCAACGTACCGCTTTTTCGGCTCTTTGCCTATCTTCGGCGGAAGCATCGGGAAAATTTTCCCAACCGGTCAACTGTCCGGCATATTCATAGCGCGGAATCTCCGGCAGTGGTGGCCAGATTGGTTTTTGATTGGGGGAGAGCTTTTCCACCCCATAGTGCATGACAGCGGGCGGTGCTTTGGTACCACCACAACCTGCCATCAACAGGGCGGATATTGAAAGAGCGACAGTTAGTTTTATGAGCCGGGTTACCAAAATGAAACCTCCCTGAGAAAATCCAGACGGATCAACCATCGGTTTGGTGTTGCAAACTGGCAGTCATTTTTTTATTGGTCAAGGTGAAGAGTAACAAAATTTGATGATTTGCTACATAAAAAAGCAAAAATCAATTTTTATCACGGACACAAACCAACATGTTACACCATGCGCACAATGTTAACTGTTTGATTCATGCATCAGGCTGCTGATTGTATCGTGCAGCTCATGATTATACAAAAAAAATCTATTGCAACCAGGAGTTGCAGTCAACAGCCAGCAAAATTTTTAAATTTTAACCTAGAAACGGCAGTTGGGAGTGCATGAGTGGCGCAACATATTGGTTTAGCTGCTGTAGTAGAAAAAATCGATGTCACCCAATGGGTTATGAGACTTTTTTCTACTACAGCAGATGAATTAAGAGGTTATGTCAATTGTGTACTAACAACTGCCGGTTCCAGGTTTAATAATATCCTGGTCCTCCAGATTTACTGCCGCTTTTGATGCCGGTTTTCAAGCCGGGAAGGCCGGAGTGGCAGCGGTCACAAAATTCAAGACCCCAGGCAACATCACCGGTATGGCATGCTCCGCAAAATTTTCCATCGGTAATTGCTGCCATATCAATCTTGTTGGCACCGACACGCATCTCAAAGCCCAGCTCAGAATGACACACTTTGCAACGAAATCGGATGCGGTGAAACCAGTGGGGATAGATAACTGGACGCACACCCTCTTTTTCTGCCTGTTCATTAAGAACCACGTCGGCATATTCACCCTGTGCCGGACCGATGGGAACGACCAATAACAGAGCCAGCAGAGACAATATAAGCACCCCGAAATGCCGGGTTGCCAGCAAGCCCTTTATGATTGACCGGGTACTGTTCGGGTTATTTAGTGGATTGGACACCGATTTTCCCCTTGAAAGTTGATGGGTTGACACTGTGACAGCGGTAGCACTCCGTAAGAGGGAATGAGACCGCACCATGACACTGACCGCAATAGTTACCGTTCAAAATTTCCATCATGGTCATGGGAGTTCCTCGATATTTTTCCTTGAAGATTCTTTCATGACAATTGGAGCAGTCCAACCATTCCGTGTGAGCCTTGTGGGGAAACAATACATATTTTTGATCCCCGGTTTTTTCATAGACTATATCCATGTCCAGGATCTTGATTTCGGTACCGGGCAGAATGTTTGCACGCGGCTCAATTAAACCCTCCCTGAGTGCGTCTACCCAGCGTACCTTGTTGCCAACGGCATCTTTGGGAAACTGGGACATGGCCTCAGCAGGATTTTGCAGCTCGCTGATGGCCGGACCGTCGGGGTCGTGGAGTCCATCTTCGGTAAGATCCTTCCACTGACCCGCCCCAACCGCTTGTGGTAAGTGCAACTGCACAACCAGCAAGCAGAGGAGCAGGCCCCAGAAAGTAACAGTTCTCTTTTTTTGTGTGATTCTGGTCATTAACCTCATCCTGGAATAAATACGCCGCCGACTCTGATTGCCCGCACCAACTCTTTGGTGGAGGCTTCCAAAGTGGTGATAGCCTCTTTATATTTTTTACTGGCAGCTAATTTGTCAGCCTTTTTGCGCAACTCCGTGGCTTTGACTACAAATTTATCCGCCCGCTTTTTTGTTGACTCGGATTTGCTTTCCAAAAGCATCTTGACCAGCATTTGATGGGTGTTGTTACGATCAACCTCATAGTGATACTCCTCTTCGGGAGAATCAAAGTGCAAAGTGCGGATCAGGGTGTCGCCACGGCGTAATTTTTCAATCTCCAGCTTGGCGGTGATATATGCCTCATCC
>JADFZS010000027.1 GCA_015232405.1 Magnetococcales bacterium
ACAAACTGAAATCATAGCCTTTATTATATACATAAAAAAAGCCTGTTATAATTTATAACAGGCTTTTTTTGAACAAAAAAATTCAAAACTGCATTTTCGCTAAAATTGGTTTGAAACAGATTTTTGGTAATAAAGACATGCCTTACATACATCAATTTTATTATTGTGTTTTTCCTTGAGACGTTCAATACCAGGGAAATTACATTGAGTTTCATCTATCTCCCAGCACTGCCTGTCATCCTTTAAAGTGTACATAATGCAATCTTTTTTTTTACAATCAAAATACTCGTAACAACGTTCCATATTACTGCCTCCAAAATTGAGTAGTTTGCAGCGATCATTAAAACCTAAAAGACATATTTTTAAATGTACATAGTTTCAAAGACACATCACAAACCTGCAAACCAGCTTACACTAATTTTAATTGTGTTAACAATCAATTATTTCCAAGAAAAAAATACATACTCTACATGGTAGATTAATGTATTGTTTTGATTATTATTTTAAAAATAGAATTGAGACATTGCAAAACTGGCATTCTTCATTTTCTTTTTTTAAGCAATATCTTCACTAAATTGTTAATGAGGTGTTATATTTATTGGATTTTGTTGGTTTTTACTATAAGATTTAACATTCGTTTATATATTGTGGTAAAGATAAAATAACATTTACAATATTTGCTGGCATAAGGCAGAATTAGCGGTGGCGACAGCTAAACCTCTTATAGTTTTTTCCCATGGCAAAGAAGGTGTGCCAGATGGAAGAAAAATCATGCAGCTAATGGCTGTAGCTGATCGCCATGGTTGTGAAAGTTTGAGTGTGGATTATCGGGATATTCCCAGCCCAGACAAGAGAGCAGATAAATTATTGATTACACTGAAAAGCCGCCCTCCTCCATTGGTTTTGGTTGGCTCTAGTATGGGTTCATATATATCTATCGTTACCTCTCATGATATTAAACCAAAAGGGCTTTTTTTGTTGGCCCCTGCCCTCTATCTACCTGGATACAATAATCAAGATCCAACCCCTTATGCCGAATTAACGACAGTTATACATGGCTGGAGTGATGAAATAGTACCGGCTGATAACGTGATAAAGTTTTCTCAAAAACATCAAAACAGGCTTAACCTAGTGGATGCAGATCACAGATTGTTATCAGCTATGCCGTTTATTGAGAACCTGTTTGATATGTTCTTAGAAGAGTTACTTAAAAGCTAATAGCAAAGAAGATGGATAGTTTGTCTATACAAAGGTGAAAATATGGATGAATCAAAGAAAAAAGAGCTTCTATTAAAACTCGAAAACAGCAAGAAAAACTACAAAAATCAGTTACCAAACAAGATATTAAAAATAGAACAGACTTGGGATCTTTTGATAAACGATCCATGGGACCAAGATCGCTTTATAACTTTTCATCGTATGGTCCATACCATTGCTGGCTCTAGTGGAACATTTGGACTACCTGCAGTGGGAGATGTAGCCAGACAGTTGGAAATAATTGTTAAAGGGCAACTGGAGCTTGAGGAAGAACCATCGGTACATATACGCGAGAAAATTCATGATGAATTGCTGAACTTAAGCTCAATAACCAACAAATCTATCCAAACAGATACGCCACCTATCACTGTTACCAACGAATTAGAACAACAGCAATTGCATCATGTTAACAAAGATGAAAACAATTTAATTTATTTTGTTGAAGAAGATGAAGAGTTATCACTAGAGCTTGCCACACAAATTAGCCACTACGGTTATAGGGTGCAAACTTTCAACACCTTAAAACAGTTTTTTAAGGCCATGAAAAAAGATGAACCAGCTATCATTTTGATGGATGTTATTCTTTCTGATGGTGATGGGTGTGAAGCTGTAAATGAAATTCAAAAAGATAGAGCAACCTCTATACCCACTATATTTATTTCTGAAAAAAGTGAATTAACTACTCGATTAAATGCGGCAAAAGCTGGTGGTGAAGAGTTCTTCACCAAGCCACTGAATGTGACTGATCTTGTTGACAAGCTGGATAAATTTGTACAAGCAGATGATAACGAGCCATTTCGCATTCTCATTGTTGATGATTCTGTTTCCATGGCCCAACATTTTTCACTGATATTACAACAAACTGGTATGGAAACAGCTGTTGTTACAGATCCACTAACTGTTATGGAGCCACTAGACAATTTTAGACCAGATCTAATCCTTATGGATATCTACATGCCGGGATGCTCAGGCCTGGAACTAGCCAAGGTAATCAGGCAGCAAGAGGCGTTTGTCAGTGTACCAATTGTCTACCTATCTGGTGAAACAGATCTAAAAAAGCAACTTGCTGCCATGAGTTTGGGTGGTGATGATTTTCTCACAAAACCGATACAACCAGAGCACTTGGTATTATCTGTCACCTCAAGAGTAAAAAGATCACGTATATTAAGAAACTTTATGATAAGAGATGGTCTAACAGGACTATATAATCATACACAAACAAAAGAGTTTCTTGATATGGAAATTGCCAGGGCAAAAAGAGACAACACCCAACTGGCTTTTGCCATGGTTGATATGGATAAATTTAAGTTGGTAAACGATACTTACGGTCACCCAACAGGAGACCGGGTGATAAAAAGCCTTGCAAGGCTGCTCAAACAGAGGCTGCGTAAAAGTGATATTGTAGGACGTTATGGTGGAGAGGAGTTTGCTGTTATTCTCCCCAATACCAATGCCACGACTGCAGAAAAAATATTAAACGAAATTAGAATTGCCTTTGGAAAAATATCACATAAATATAAGGACATCCTATTCAACAAAACTTTTTCCTGTGGTGTTGCTGTTTATCCAGGGTTTGCAGATGGTACAGAACTGAACAATGCTGCTGATAATGCCCTGTATGAAGCAAAAGAGGGAGGTCGCAACAGAGTTGTATTTGCAACTGAGACCTCTACATAAAATTCTTCGCTATATAAACGTCCAAAACAAAGGGCTTTTTTAAAAAAATGTATGATAAACATAAACAAAGTGAAAAAGTTCTGAAAAAACTTTTAGCAATCAGTGAAAATTGGGCAAAAAATCTACCTGATAAAATTCAAGAGATACAATCCAATTGGAGCCAAATTCAGGAAGGCAATTGGGATGAAAATCTATTTAATGGTTTTCACCGTCAAGTCCATACTATTGCTGGGTCTGGGGGAACTTTTGGCTATCATGAAATCGGCAACAAAGCCAGGGAAGTTGAAATTCTGATAAAAGCAATTGTAAAACAAAAAGTAGCTCCATCAACTACAGAACAGCTTACAATTACCAATGCACTTGATGATCTATGGGTTGTTTGTAATGAATCCCTTAAAAAAGATACCCCCATACCGCCAACTGGTAACCTTTCACAATTAAGCAAATTACGTAAAGCAAGCCATGTAGAGCATCTGATATATCTTGTTGAAGATGATGATGAACTTGCCCAAGAGTTAAAAAGACAGTTGGAGCTATATCAATTTACAGTCAGCTGTTTTGGTACTCTTGATCAATTTCAAACTGCATTCAAACAACAAGAGCCTGCAGTTGTAATCATGGATATTGTGCTACCTGACGGAGATGGCACTGAGATACTTGCAAAGTTGCAAAAATTCCATCAACAGCCGATCAACTCTATTTTTATTTCCGTCTATGATGATATTCACAATCGCCTTAATGCCATAAGGGCTGGAAGTGAAATCTTTTTGAACAAGCCGGTTGATGTTTCAGAAATTGTTGAAAAACTTGGTGAATATTTAAGCAGTGATGAATCAAATGCCTTTAGAATTCTGATCATTGATGACTCTGTTGATATGGCGAACCACTACTCCATGTTACTTAAAGAGGCAGGAATGGAGGTAGCTATAGTCAATGATCCTTTGCAAACATTTGCAGCTATGGCTGACTTTGCTCCAGATTTGATTTTAATGGATCTCTATATGCCGGAATGCAGTGGTCAAGAGCTTGCCCAACTAATTCGCCAGCGAGAAATATACATCAGCATACCAATTGTCTTTCTCTCCTATGAAACAGATCAGGATAGCCAACTAAGAGCGCTCAAATTGGGTGGTGATGATTTTTTAACAAAATCAATTGAACCAGAACATCTTATTGAGTCGGTTATACATCGCGCCAAACGATCACGACAAATCAGCTCCAACCTGACTCGTGATGAACTAACAGGACTGCCCAACCGTAATGCTTTAAAAGATCGCCTAACCCAAGCAGTACGCCAAACCCAACGTGCCGAGAGCAAGATGGGTTTCTGTGTCATCGACCTGGATCTATTTAAAAAAATAAATGACTCGTTGGGTCATCTGTTTGGTGACAAGGTTTTAAAAGAGGTTGCTATTCGTATTAAAAACTGCTTACGACCTGGAGATACCGTTTGCCGTTTGGGTGGTGATGAATTTGCCGTAATCTATCCAGGGATCCAAGGGATTAAAGAGGTTGAACATGCGGTATCACGAATAGAAACAGCTCTATTTCTACCGTTTCGTCTGGATAAAAAAACCATCCATTTAAGCTCTAGTATCGGTATTACAATTTTTCCTGATGATAGTAATAATATCGACTCTTTAATTCAAAATGCTGAGTTGGCACTCCATGCAGCCAAGGATAGTGGGCGTAACAAAAACCAGTTTTTTGACAAATCCATGGGAGAACTTGCGGAACGGCGAATGACCCTTGAAGGTGAGATGCGCGAAGCCATTTTTAATGGTGACTTTGTACTGCATTACCAACCAAAAGTAGAGTTACCCAGTAGAAATATAGTTGGTATGGAAGCTCTGGTACGTTGGCAACATCCACAAAAAGGGATGATATCTCCAGTTGAGTTTATACCACTTGCAGAAGAGACCGGGTTGATAATCCAGCTAGGTGAGTGGATTTTATATCAAGCATGTGCTGACAATACAGAGTGGTTGAATCAAGGGTATGATTTACGGGTTGCTGTAAACCTCTCTTCAAAACAGTTTCAACAGCAAAATTTGATTAAGATCGTGGAAGCTGCCTTACGAGAAACCGGACTTCCCAATAAAAATCTTGAGCTGGAAATAACAGAGAGTATGGTCATGGGTGATATGGACAAGGTGATTGCCCTGTTACAAGAGTTCCGAAAAAGAGATATTCACATATCTGTTGATGATTTTGGTACTGGCTACTCTTCATTAAGCTACCTAAAAAAATTCCCTATTCACGCTCTTAAAATTGATCAATCTTTTATTCGTGATATGCACACATCAGAAGATGACTCAGCAATTGTTAAAGCTATTGTTTCCATGGGTCATAGTCTGCGACTGAATATTATAGCTGAAGGTGTAGAACAGATAGAACACTTGGATTTTCTTGAAAATTTAGGATGCCAGACAATTCAGGGTTACTATTTTAGTAAACCACTAGAAAAAGCTCAATTCTCCAAGCTTCTTGACAATAAAGGTTTCTGAGTATTTTTCATCTTTGATAATTTTGAAATGTGGGGTTGAGAGGGGGAGAACATGAAAATCAAGAAAAAACTGATTATCTTATTATTGTTGATCACATTTATTCCCCTATTTACCGTGATGACCACCTCTGTTTGGTATACATCTGGTAAAGTGCAATCTTTAACTCTTGATGTAGAACAGAACTATGTAGAAAAAGCTGCTGATAGTCTCTCCAGTTTTTTTGCTATCAGGCTAGCTGAGGTTACGGCGTATGCCAATATGCCACTGTTAAAATCTATGGAATGGCAGCAAATTGGCCCTTATTTAAAAGATGAGCAACAAAGATTAAAAACCGAATATGAAAAATTTATACTAGGCCGCACCGACTCCAGGTTTTATAACACAAAAGTTGGCAATCCTGCCCAAGGAGGAGTTGCCAGCTTTAATGATAAAGACCCAAAAGCCCGTTTAAAATCAATTCGCAAACGCAAATATTGGCAGGTACTAACAGGAGACAATATTAAAGGAGAAGCGCGTACATGGGTATCAGACCCCATGATATCCTACACAACGGGTGTACGTCAGGTCGTTGTAGGAGCTTCTATTTTAAATGATTATCAACAGGTAGTTGGCATGCTAGGTGGTGGTATTGCATGGCAACAGGTTGATACCCAAATCCGAAAAATTCATAGTGAACATTTTAGTAAAATAGGTAAATATGGAAAACTGTTTTTGGTAGATAGATCAGGAACCTATATCTATCATTGGGACAAAGAGCGTTCAGTCCACCTTAAAATGGATACAGATGGTAAACCTCTATTAAATGATGTTGGTGAAAAACAGATAGTCCAATATCGGGTAACAGAGGAGTCAGTTAAAGAGCTGGCAGATATCGGAGCAAAAATGGTGTTGGGAGAGTCAGGCTACGGTTTTTTCCATGATGCCGATAAAAATGAAGAGATGGCAATTTTATACTCTCCAGTAAAAGCAGCCAACTATTCTTTAGCCTTGGTAATTCCAAAAAAAACCATCACAATACAGGTCACCAATCTAAAATGGATCTTTCTGGTTTCAGGAATAATAATAGCACTGTTATTAATTCTACTCTCTCTATGGCTTGGGCGTAAAATTTCCCACCCAATCATACAACTATCCAACACCGCAGAAGCCCTTACCAAAGGAAACTGGCAATCAGCAGCTATACCTTTTGGTGAAGGAGAAGATGAAATCTCAAAGCTATTTAATTCATTTAACAAAATGGTCCAAGAGATGAAAAATAGAGAGGACAACCTCTCTAATGAGGTGGCCATAAGAACAGAAAAACTAACCAAAATAGTAGATGAGTCTAAATCATATGCAACAAAATTAGAAGAGAGTGAAAACAGGGTTTTAGCGATTGTTGATACAGTAGCTGATGGCATAATCACCATAAATGCAGTGGGTACGGTGCAGACATTCAACCCTTCGGCAGAAAAGTTGTTTGGTTATAAAGCCTCTGATGTTATTGGGCAGAATGTTAAAATGTTGATGCCTGAACCGTATCATAGTGAGCACGACAATTATCTATTACGCTACATTACAAAGGGTGACCCAAGGGTTATTGGTATTGGTCGTGAAGTATCAGGTCGACACAGTAGCGGCTCAATTTTTCCCATGGAGCTGGCTGTAAATGAGATGAAAACAGATAAAGAGCGTCTGTTTGTTGGTGTTATCAGGGATATTTCTGAACGTAAAGAGGCTGAGAAGACCCTCCGCCGCAGTGAAGCAACAGTACGCTCCATAGTTGAAACAGCAGTCAGTGGTATTATAACCATAAATGAGGTAGGTGAAATCCACATGTTCAACCCTGCTGCTCAACATCTTTTTGGCTATACACCCCAAGAGGTTATTGGTCAAAACATAAAAATGCTTATGCCTTCTCCCTACCATGAAGAGCATGATGGCTATCTTAAAAATTACCGGGAAACACATAAACCAAAAATTATCGGTATTGGTCGTGAAGTGGTTGGTAAACGTAAAAACGGTAAGACATTTCCGTTGGATCTAGCTGTTAGCGAAATGGCAGTTGGAGAGAATAAAATGTTTGTTGGTATTATTACTGACGCTACTGAACGAAAAGAGGCAGAAGTGGCATTGGTAGAAGCAAAAAATATTGCTGATGCAGCCAATCGTTCAAAAAGTGATTTTCTTGCTAACATGAGCCATGAAATACGCACCCCAATGAATGCCATAATTGGTATGAGTCATTTAGCTCTGCGTACGGAACTCAGCCCAAAGCAAGAAGACTATCTGAAAAAAATACAATCCTCCTCCTCCTCTCTCTTGGGAATAATCAACGATATTCTGGATTTTTCCAAGATTGAGGCTGGCAAGCTTACTATGGAATCAATCGATTTTAATCTTGATAGTGTGCTAGATGATTTAGCAAACCTGGTGGGTATAAAAGCAGAAGAGAGAGAGATAGAGCTAATATTCAACCGCCCAAAAAGTGTTCCCAATGCATTAATTGGAGACCCTACCCGTTTGGGACAAATTTTGACTAACCTTACCAATAATGCGGTTAAATTTACCGACCATGGAGAGATAAATCTTACCGTAGAACTACTGCAAAAAAAGGAAGACAAATTACAGCTGAAATTTGCCATTCGTGATACTGGTATAGGTATGACACCTGAGCAGTGTGGCAAACTGTTTAAATCTTTTAGTCAGGCAGACACCTCCACCACACGTAAATATGGCGGTACCGGCTTAGGGCTTTCCATTTGTAAACAGTTAGTTGAGATGATGGGTGGAAAGATAAGTGTAGATAGTGAGGTAGGCAAGGGAAGTCTGTTTACGTTTGATGTATGGCTAAAAGAGCAATCAAAACAGAATAAGAAAAAATCTCTTCTATCTTCAGACCTCAAAGGTACAAAAGTGTTGGTAGTTGATGATAATGATAGCTCCTGTCAGGTACTTAGTGAAATTATAGAATCATTTGAATTTGCGGTCATAAAAGCCCACTCAGGTTTTGAGGCTATAAAAATAGTAGAAGATAAACAGGCTGGTTCAGATATAAAAATTATATTCATGGATTGGAAAATGCCAGGTCTTGACGGTATTCAAACTGTGAAAAAAATTCGCGAATTATCAAGAACATCCGCAATGCCCCACTTTGTCCTGGTTACAGCTTATGGACATGAAGAACTTAAAGAAGAAATTGGTGATGTTGAGTTTGATGAAGTGCTATTCAAACCATTGAACTCATCTCAAGTATTAGATTGCATGATGGATATTTTTGGTTTGGATAGAGCAAGACAACAAGCTATCAGCCGTGATGTAGATGCTATTCGAGGGATTTTGGGTGCAAAAATTCTACTTGTAGAAGATAACAAGATAAATCAACAGGTTGCAACAGAACTGTTAGAGGCTAACGGTCTGTTGGTCACAGTAGCAAACAATGGTGTTGAAGCGGTTAAACAGGTAAAAGATGATAACTTTGAAGTCATATTGATGGATATCCAAATGCCAGAAATGGATGGCTTTACCGCTACAAAACAAATTCGAGAAATGGCAGATTGTAAAAACCTACCCATACTAGCAATGACAGCCCACGCCATGGAGGGGGACAGAGAAAAAAGTCTAGCTGCTGGCATGGATGATCATGTAACCAAGCCAATTGACCCCGATAAGCTTTTTGAGGCTTTAGTGCAGTGGATACCAGCCAAAGATAGAGGAATGTTTGTCAAAACTGACCTGCCACCTAAAACTGCTGGTGATAACAACCTACCCGAAAAATTACCTGGAATTGACCTTTCAATCGGTTTGAAACATCTATCTGGAAATAAAACACTTCTGCATAAACTACTTAAAGAGTTCTATAGAGATTATTCTGATATTATTGATAGAATAAATGTTTCTATTAAAGACGATCCTCAATCGGCACAGAGGATAGCCCATACACTAAAAGGGGTAGCGGGTTCTATAGGAGCCTTATCTTTACAGACCAGTGCCATGAACTTGGAGTTAACACTCAAAGAAAACAGTACAGACAAATTTGCAGCGATGCTTGAAGATTTAAAAGATAACCTCAACCCGGTTTTAGATGGCCTTAAATTATTGGGGCAAGATGATGAAGACAGAGGGTTGCAAGAAGATGAAAATGAGACAACAACAGCCCTATCACCTGATGATATTGAGCTTTTAACCCCTCTTTTTATTGAATTAGATGGACTTCTCAAATCAGGGCATTCACAATCCCAAAACAGGTTGGACAATTTAAAAAATCTTCTAAAAAATAATGGGAGTTTGCAGTTGAAACAAATTGATGAGTTAATAGAAGATTATGAGTATGAAGAGGCAGCAGAAGTTTTCCTATCGTTAGCTGAGATATTAGAAATTCCGTTAACAAAAGGAGGTGGGTAATGGTAGAAAAACGCGAGACCATCCTGATAGTTGATGATGAACGATTTAACATCAATGTGCTAAAAGATCTTTTGGATCACGATTATGACACGATGGTAGCCCGTAATGGAGCCCAAGCTTTAAAAAGGGTCAACTCAGGCACACTACCTGATTTGATTCTACTTGATATCATGATGCCAGAGATGGATGGTTATGAGGTTTGCAAAAAGCTTAAAGAGGATGAGAATACCAGAGATATTCCTGTTGTTTTTGTCACTGCAATGAGCGATGTTGACGATGAGATGAAAGGGTTTTCTCTAGGGGCAGTTGATTATTTAACCAAACCAATTTCACCACCCATAACACTTGCAAGAATAAAAACCCACCTTGCTCTAAAAAACAGCCTGGAAAAACAGAAGGAACTCAACCAGATTAAAAACAAATTTTTAGGCATAGCAGCCCATGATCTACGCAATCCCCTAACATCATTACAGGGGATGAGCCAATTGATGCTCAAGATACCACTACCTGAAGAGAAAAAAACCAAATTTATTGAGTCAATAAATAAAACCAGCAATCAAATGTTAAAATTGGTTAATGATCTGCTGGATGTATCTGTAATTGAAAGTGGACGGTTTGATTTACGTTTAAATGTAAATAATTTAAGCACAGTTGCTGCAGAACGTGCTGAACTAATTTCTGAAATTGCAGAAAACAAAGGAGTTAAACTTGTCAGTAACCTATCTGACCTACCTGATAGCCAGTTTGATGAAGATAGAATTTGCCAGGTTGTGGATAATTTATTGACCAATGCTGTTAAATTTTCAGAAACTGGAACTACAGTTACCCTTACAACCAGAGAGATAGATGACAAGCTGGAGCTAGGGGTAACTGACCAGGGGCAAGGTATTCCTGCAGATGAAATTGACAGTCTTTTTGGTGCATTTAAAAAAACAAGTGTAAAACCAACAGCTGGGGAAAAAAGTACGGGATTGGGATTATCAATTGTCAAAAAAATAATTGAGGCACATAAAGGTACAATAGAGGTGATAAGTGAAGTAGGAAAAGGCTCAACATTTTTAGTAAAACTTAATAAACAATAATATTAATACAAGCTGTATAGCTCACAAGGCTCTATAAAAAGGGGAAAAAAGACGATGAACAGACCACTGGATCGCATCTTATACGCAGAAGATGAGCCTGATATTCAAGAGGTTGCGGTACTTGCACTTGAGACAGTAGGTGAATTTAACCTAAAGCTTTGCAATACAGGAAAAGAGGCTGTAGCTGCTGCCCCTGAATATAAACCTGATCTGCTGCTCTTTGATGTCATGATGCCAGAAATGGATGGTCCCACAGCATTTCAAGAGATACGAACCTTACCAGGAATGGAGAGTATACCTGTTATCTTCATGACTGCAAAAGTACAACCTGAAGAGATAGCCAAATATAAAGAGTTGGGAGCATTGGATGTTATTCCCAAACCATTTGACCCTATGAACCTCGCCCAAGCCGTGCGTGACTGTTGGAATAAACAGTAATGAACAATCAAAAACTCCATTTTTTTCTAGTTGATGATGATCCAGCAATCTTGGAGGTTGAGACCATTCTGCTTGAGGCTGACGGACATCGAGTCACCTCGTCAACATCCAGCGTCCAAGCTCTGGATATGATAAAAGCAGCCAGACCAGATTGTGTTATATTAGACCTTATAATGCCAGGGGTGGACGGTTTTGAAGTTTGCCAACAGTTAAGAAATGATGATGATCTTAAAGATCTTAAAATCATATTTGTTTCTTCCAAAGCTTTTACATATGACCGTAACCGTGCCTTGGAAGTTGGGGGAGATGGATATATTTTAAAACCCATTGATCATGAGACATTTACCGAAGAAGTATTGAAAATTATCGACACAAGGATGGAGCTAACCTATTGGGGAGTACGAGGAACACTCCCAGTACCGGGGGAGAACTCCTTAAAATATGGTGGGCACACATCTTGTGTTACCATTGAATTTCCTAAAGGTGAATTTTTTATTTTTGATGCTGGCAGCGGTATAAAATCTCTTTCAAACCATATGCTGGCACAAAAAAAAGCCCGAATTGATGCTAAAATATTTATCTCCCACCCCCATTGGGACCACATAAACGCACTACCTTTTTTTGTTCCACTTTTTATACCTGGACATGAGATTGAAATACTAGGCGCGTCCCACGGTGAATTAAAAATGCGCGAATTGATTTCATCACAGATGGAAGGGGTGTATTTTCCTATTCAGATCAAAGAGTTTGCCGCACGGGTGTTTTTCCGGGATTTAAAGGAGGAGTCATTTGAGATTGATAACATTAAAATAGAGACACAGTTATTGAACCATCCTGGAAACTGTCTGGGTTATCGTATTGAACATAACGGTAGCAGCATATGTTATGTAACAGACAATGAACTACCTCTTGAGTCCAGCCCCTATTTCAATCAACAAACTCTTGATAGGTTGATCAACTTTGTCAAAGGTACAGATATTTTAATTACAGATACCACATATACGAATAAAGAGTATAAAGGCAAGGAGTTATGGGGTCACTCTACAGTTGAGCAGGTGGTTAACCTTGCCCATACTGCAGAGGTTAAAAATCTGCATCTTTTTCATCACGACCCCGACCAGACAGATGATGATATTGACGCTAAACTTGCCATAGCAGAGTCTATGTTGAGCAAGCTTGACTCAACAGTTTGCTGCATAGCCCCAAAAGAGAAACAGCAGTTTAAAATTTAATGGGTTGAAAAGCCGTTGTTAATATATTTTTTAGCTTTAAAAACAAGGTTTTATAGCTGATTCGTTGAATAGAGTGTAGAAAATGGTCAATAACAAAAAACAAACATTTTCTCAATTTTCAATACTTATCATCATCATAGGGGTGGTGCTATCGGCATTGCTTTTTTTAGCCATTGATAGACAAGAAAAACAGAGGTTATTTGCTGAATTTCAAAGAGATGTTGATGAAAGAACTGTTAGCTTTCGTAGTGAAATAGAGTTAGCCTTCGGAAGCCTTTATGGTATACGTGGGCTATTTTTGGCATCAACAAATGTCGATAGACAAGAGTTTAAAACCTTTGTCACCCCATTTTTATCCAACCTGCCTGGAGTTCAAGCTTTGGAGTGGATTCCCAAAGTTACAAATGCCCAGAGATTAAAATTTGAAACTGATACCCAAAAAGAGGGTTTTAACTCATTTCAAATTACCCAACGCCAGAGCCAAGGTTCAATGGTTCGTGCTAAAAAACGGCAGGAATATTTTCCTGTTCACTATTTAGAGCCTTTTCAAAAAAACAGAGCAGCATTTGGTTTTGACCTGGCTTCCAGTGCTACTCGCCTTGAAACTTTGGAAAAATCCCGTGATTTGGGACTGCTGCACGCAACTGAGCGTATAACTTTGGTACAAGAGAAAGGAACTCAACAGGGTTTTTTGGCCTTTTTACCAATTTATAAAGGATCGACAGATAGTGTTGAAAAACGCCGTCAACAGCTGTTTGGCTTTGCTCTGGGTGTTTTTCGACTTGGTGATATTTTTGAAGCTGCCATGGAAAAAGTTAGCCGTAAAGAGCTTGGCATTGATATAAAACTATTTGATAAGTCTGTAACAAAAGATAAACAGTTTTTAAACCACCATAAACTCCAAGGGGACTATGAACTAGACAATAATTTTATCTTCCAAAAAACCATTACAAATATCGGTGGTAGGGATTGGTTGCTAGTTGCAACACCAGCAACAAGCTATATATCTGCCCGGCGTACCCTTACACCATATCTAGGTCTTGGTGCTGGGCTGGTTATAACGATTATTTTATCTCTTTTTCTGCAAAGTAATACCAACAAAAGGTTGGAAGTTGAAAATTTGATCAATATACGTACATCTGAATTAAGAGATAGAGAAGAGGAGAATCGGGTTATAGTTGAAGCGGCGGCTAATGCTCTAATTATGATCAACCATCTAGGAATAATAGAGAACTTCAACCCAGCAGCAGAGAATATGTTTGGTTATACCCATGATGAAGTTATTGGTAAAAATGTAAAAATACTTATGCCAGACCCAAACCGATCAGCCCATGACGGTCATCTTGCCAATTACATAAACACTGGTGTTGCAAAGATCATCGGCAAAGGTAGAGAGGTTGAGGGACAGCGAAAAGATGGAACGATTTTTCCCCTCTATCTTGCCGTAGGAGAACGGGAGATCAAGCAGCAAAAAAAGTTTGTCGGCTTTTTACTTGATATAACCAAACAGAAGGAGGCAGATAGGTTGAAAAGTGAATTTATATCCACTGTCAGCCATGAGTTGCGAACACCTCTTACATCTATAAAAGGCAGCCTTGGTTTGGTCGCTGGTGGTGTTATGGGGGAGATTCCCGAAAAAGCCCTTAAGTTACTCGACAAAGCCGTTAAAAATACCGATCGTCTGACTTTTTTGATAAATGATCTCTTGGATATTGATAAAATGCAAACTGGAGATATGGAGTTAGAAATTAAACCTATTAACTGTTGCAAGCTGTTGGACAAGGCAATTTCAGCAAATCAAGGTTATAGCGATAAATTTGCAATTAGCCTGCAATTGGTAGCAGAAGCACAAAAGGGGCTATCCATTAATGGTGATGAAAATCGACTGATACAGGTGTTGTCCAACCTTATATCCAACGCTGTTAAGTTTTCCCCTGAAAATGGTAATGTCGAACTATCTATCTCCCTCAATGGTGATTTTGTTAGAATTTCTGTTAAAGATCATGGGCCTGGTATTTCAGAAGAGTTCAAAAAACGAATTTTTCACAAATTTGCTCAAGGGGACTCCTCTGACACTAGAAGACAGGGTGGGACCGGGCTGGGCTTGGCAATCAGCAAAAGTATTATAGAAAAACAAGGTGGTATCATAGGTTATGATACCAAGCTTGGTGAAGGCTCCACATTTTATATAGATTTACCCAAGGCTTAAGCATTTTGCATATTTTTTGAACGGATATTATCTAGTAAACAGCCTATTTTATTAATAAATTGTTTGTAAATGACTTGCAAGCTATAGTTACATAGAGTTTAATTCAAGAGATTTATCTAAAAAAACAGACCACAGTTTTATTACAGCTGGTTATAAAGGAGAATACAGTGGCAACTATTTTAATTATTGATGATGAAGCAGAATTGAGAGAACTTGTTAGGTTAAAGCTAGAAGTTGAGGGTCATGAAGTTATTGAGGCAGAAAATGGAGAAGCAGGGGTTGAAAAGGCTCTTGAACAAAATCCCGATATCATTCTCATGGATATAATTATGCCTGGAATATCAGGTCATGAAGCCACCGAGAGTATTCTTAAGCAAGGCTTTGCCGGTATGATATTAGCCCTTACCAATGATAAAGATTTTACCAAGGCAAAAGAGGCAGGAGCTTATGATTTTTTAGCCAAACCCCTTACACCATTTTTTGAAAAACGGGTCGCTTCTCTATGGGAAAGGTTCAATAAATAATTGCTTGATATAAGCATATTTACACTAGACTTATATGCAGTTTTGTAATACCAAAGTTTTTTTAGTTTTTTTTACACAATTTGGAAAAATATTAATGAGTCTCTTACCCTGGGCTGAACATGAACATGCCCCTGAAATTGGAACAATTGTCTGCCTGGAAACTGATATACCAAAAGTGGGTGGCAAAGAGTTTATTTTTGGAGAAACAAAGCGTCCATTTAGAATGTTCATTCTAAGGGATGGCAATGATATAAAAGCCTATATAAACGGCTGCAGCCATTTTGTCGGTACTCCCCTAAACCCCAACAATGTTGGTAATTTTCTTGATGCTAACGATCCTACTCTCATATATTGTGGAGTACATGGTTCCAGGTTTTTACTCACAACAGGAGCCTGTGTTTCTGGAGATTGTGAAGGAGAGGGTCTGCAGCCTGTTCCTATTAGTGTTGCAGATGGACAGATAATAATTGGTTAATTTATTATGGCAGTAACTATGCAACAAACCCAACTTCATCCTGCTTTGGCTAAGGATTGTATCTTTGTGGAAGAGCTTGATGTTTGCAAAGTACTATTGATGAATGACAAGCAATACCCTTGGCTTATTTTAGTACCGGACCGCCCTGATTTAAAAGATTTTGATGATATAAAAAACGTTGATATCCCCCATGTACACTCAGAAATGAAAAAAGCAGCAGAAGTTTTAAGAACCCTATTTAAACCCACAAAAATAAACGTCGCATCCCTTGGCAATATGGTCCCACAGCTCCATATCCATGTTATAGCCAGGTTTAACAACGATCCTGCTTGGCCAAACCCCATCTGGGGACACAATCTCCCGATTCCATATGATCAGGATATGTTGGGAGAACTATTAATCAAGTTAAAAGATGGGTTTGGTTTATAAACAACTATAAATCAACCATTTAAAACACCTAACTATCAGTAGTATATAAATACCCTCAACAAAACCAGCTTTCCTCTACAAAGTCTGATTCATCTATCGGCACTATAATTGCCATGATTTAATATGAGTAGGTAACTCACATTAAAGATGAGCAAATAATTGGCAACTTTTTCAAAATCTGTTCTATTTTTTCATCGTATGCCTAAATTTTGTGCAGAATTGTTACGTTTTTATGTTGAACCTAGAAACAGCAGTTGTCAGCACGCACCTGACGCAACCTATTGATTCATCTGGCATAACAGAGCAAAGTCTCATCACCAACAAGGTGACTTCGATTTGCTCTGTTACACCAGCTAAACCAATATGTTACGCCATGTACCCACCGCCAACCGCCGTTTCTAGGTTGAAAGGAGATGTTCAGCC
Organism: Magnetococcales bacterium; assembly: GCA_015232405.1. GTDB lineage: Bacteria > Pseudomonadota > Magnetococcia > Magnetococcales > JADFYX01. Next base: position 16,637 of record JADFZS010000027.1, read on the forward strand.
ATGTCAGAAGCATTAAGAAGTTATAACAAAAATATTTTAGATATCGGTTTTCAACAAATATTTAAAGAAAATCCACCTATAGAAGATTTTATATCAGTTATTGAGCAGGAGGGTGATAGCTATATAAGCCAATATCGTGATTTAAAAATATCTTCAGTATTTCAACCAATTTTTAGCCCATCACATCACAAGGTCATTGGATATGAGGGGCTGTTGCGTGGAATAGATAAAAATGGGAACGCCATAACTCCAAACAAAATTTTTGCAATGCCTGACAGTCCTCAAGAGTCACTTTATTTAGATAGGCTTTCACGCTTTTTACATGTACGTAATTTTTCTAGGAGTAGTTTAATCGACGGACAGTTATTTATTAACTTAAGCCCTGATGTGATACTACACTCTCATCAACAGAATTTTGCAAACTTTACCACAGAACTGGTCAAGGCTCATGATATTGATCCAGCTAGAGTGGTAATTGAAATATTAGAAAGTTCCATAAATGATGAAAAGGCACTATTAGAAGTAATCAACCATTATAGACAAGTTGGCTACCTCATTGCTGTTGATGATTTTGGAGCAGGTGAATCCAACATGGATCGCCTATGGAAACTAGAGCCGGATATTATAAAACTAGATCGTTCACTTATAGTAAATGCAAGGCTAAACCAAAGAGCAAAGAGACTACTTCCCGGTCTTGTGAACCTGATTCACCAAATAGGTGGTCTGGTGTTATTGGAAGGTATTGAGAGTAAAGAGGAGGCGATGATTGCAATTGATGCTGATGTTGATATGGTTCAAGGTTATGCCTTTGCCAGGCCTCACTCTTTGTTCCAGATTTCATATGGTGAAAAGAGCTTGTTCAAAGCTTTATCGAGGCTTTGGCATGTTGATGAACAGATGTTGGCACAAAGACATGTAAGTTGGCTAACTGAGCAAGCTAATGATTTTTGGCAAGGGGTGGAGTCAATTGATGGCACATTTATACCTGACGAACTCCTGCATAATTCAAAGGCTTTACGCTGGTACATACTAGATGAGAAAGGTTGGCAGATTGGTGAAAACCGTCAAGGGGACTTTGCAAAAAACAGTGAAAGTGTCTCCAATAAAAAATTACTTGATTGTGCCAAGGGAGTTGACTGGTCTCGACGTCCGTATTACAGGAGAGCCATACGTTATCCTGGAGAGGTTCAAGTTGCTGGACCATATTTTTCCATTCCTGACTCTAGCTACTGTGTCACTTTTTCAATTTCTAGAACCTCTGATGATGGAGAATTAACTATAATTTGTTGTGATTTTGAATGGCAAGAAAAAGATGGAGGACAAACATACCTCATCAGTGGCTCAATGGGTCCATGGTCGACACATACAAAGCAAAATTAATTCTATGGGTATATTGGTGATAAGAAAAAAATATTAAAACATTCTAATAAGCGAATTAAGATGCAATAATGGGATGGAGTTAGAGATAGATAACAACCCATTATAGGTTAGAAGATTATGAATTTTGATGAAATATTTACACTTATTATGGATCTACCTGGAATTATCGTTGGTATATTTACCAAGGGTATGCACACGATTGTAGCCGGACTTATGCCATTGATAATCATGGCTTTGATTATTTGGGTTATCCTGAAATATTTAAGTGCTCCAACAAAAAACAAGCAACCAGTGGCTAAGAAAGAGGGAGTAGAACCTTAAAAATAAATTATGGCAAAAAATGCATAAAGATGACTACTTTGTCTAAAGCCGTTAAATAGTAAAATATTTTTTTACCAACACGTTGCCTGCTATGCCTTTTCGCAAGAAAAATGGTTCGTCACCGCCGTCTAATAGCGATCAAATCGAATTAACAGTTGATGCAGCATATACTCAAGCTGTTGCATTTATTGAGGCTAGTAGATTTCAAGAAGCTGATCAACTTTGCACAGCAATAATACAATCATATCCAGCCCATGTTGATGCTATTAATTTACTCGGCGTAATTGCGCAAAAAATCAACCAACACAAAATTGCAGTTGAGCAGTTTAAAAAGGCTATTGTTGTTGATAACAACAGGGCGGATCTCTATTTTAATTTAGCTACATCCCTCCTCTCTTCAGGGTTTGAGAATGATGCGATAAAAGCTTTAGAAGTCGCCGTCGATAAAGCACCACAAAATAGTCAGATAAACAACTTTTTAGCCAGTCTTCAACAAAAACAACGGATCAAAAGGGGCAAAAACAGCCCCAACAAATTTAAAAAATTATTTCAGCAAGGTATTGCAGAGCATCAAAATGGTCAGTTAAAAAAGGCCATAGAAAGCTACAAAAACGCCTTGGGTTTAGAACCAGAGAATACAGCTCTACTTTCAAATATTGGCCTTGCTCTACACAGTTTAGGCAGAATAAATGATAGTATTGAGGCTTACCAACAGGCAATAGCAATTCAACCTGGTCACCCCCAGGCCAACTATAATCTTGGCAATATATTAAAAGAGCAAAACAACAACACAGCTGCCATAGAACATTATAAAGTTGCCATTTCAGCCCAGCCAAATTATCTAGAGGCCTATGATAACCTTGGCATTTTATTAAAAGAGCTCAGGAATTTTGATGAGGCAGTTAAATATCTAAATATGGCTTTATCAATTAAACCAGATAACAGCATAACACTTTATAATCTTGGTTCAGCCCTCTATGAACAAGGCAATATAGCAGAAGCTATTGAATGTTATAAAAAAGCTATCGTAATTGATAAGAATTATTACCAAGCACACCATAATTTGGGGACTGCCCTACAGAGCAAAAAAGAGCTTGATCAAGCTATTGTCAGTTTTAAAAATGCCATAAGAATTAAACCTGATTATGCAAACGCATACAGTAATATTGGCGATGTTTTAACTGAGCAAGGAAAACTGGATAAAGCAGCTGTTTATTTAGAAAAAGCCATAACAATTCAACCAACATTAGCACAAGCACATAACAATTTAGCTGTTGTTCTCCATAAACAGGGGGATTTAGCTGCAAGTGTAGCATGTTGTCAAAAAGCCCTGGCCATAAAACCCGACTTTGCCCAAGCTTTTTTTAACATGGGTGTGGCTTTGCAAGATCAAAACAGGCTAGAAGAAGCTATTGACAGCTTTTCAAAAGCTGTGTCTCTTGAAAAAGATTATGAGGTTGCCCATAGCAACCTTTTACTATGCCAGCAATATATTGTTGAGCAAACCTTAAACACAATTTTTGCTGTACATGATAATTGGGCCAAAAACCTACTGTCCTACGAAAAAATAGAAATTTTTAATTTTGATCATGTTGTATCAAGCAGCAAAAAGCTGCGAATTGGCTTGGTATCTTCTGATCTTGGATTGCATCCTGTGGGTTATTTTGTTGCTGGGTTTATAAAACACCACTCAGTACAAAAATTTGCAACAGTCTGTTATTCAGATCGTAAACCAGACCAGTTAACAAACATTTTGCAGGAATACTCTGACAGTTGGGTAGATTCATCTTTAATGACAGATGATGATCTAGCGCAAAAAATTTATGCTGACCGTATCGATATTTTGCTTGATCTTGGAGGACATACAGCAAAAAACAGATTAAAAGTATTTGCTAAAAGAGCTGCTCCTATCCAGATAACCTGGGCCGGTTATGTTGGTACAACTGGATTGCCCACCATGGATTATCTAATAGCCGATAAGAACTATGTTAAAGTTGGTGAGGACCATTTATATACAGAAAAAATTATAAGGATGCCAGATACCTGGGTCTCTTACACCCCTCCTCCTTATGTTCCTACAATCAAACCAGCAAAAAAGCCTGATAGCTCTTTGCGAATTATGTTGGGTAATTTTGGAAACCCGACAAAGATCAACAGCAAAATGCTAGAGGTTTGGGCGCAAATTCTAAAGAAAGCCCCCCAAGCTGACCTTCTGCTTATCTATAAAGGTATGGATACCCCTTACACAGTACAAAGAATAAATTCTGTATTTGATAGCTCAGGAGTTGATCTAAGTAGGATAAACATTATAGGCCACCTTCCTCACCACCAACTATTAGATAAATATAATGAAATAGATATAGCATTGGACACTCTACCCTACTCTGGTGGTCTTACCAGTTTTGAATCATTATGGATGGGAGTCCCTGTTATAACAGCCTATGGAGATACCTTTGCAGGTCGTCACTCTGCAAGCATACTCAATGCCTTGGGACTAAACAGTTTGGTAGCCAATGATCTAACTGAATATATACAGTTGGTTGTGAATCTAAGCAAAGACCAAGAAAAACTAGCTTGTATAAAAAAAGATCTGCATAATAAATTAAAATGTTCATCTTTGTGTGACCATAAAAAATTTGCATCTGATCTTGAAAAAGAGTTTGGAAGAGTTTGGCAGGTGTGGTGCAATAACAATAATAGATAATTTATTACTGCAACATATTATATGCATATGTCTAATAATAAAGTGCAAAAACATTGGCTTATAAAAAAAGTATGGTATGGACAGCTACCTTTGTGGCAGCAGTTCTGGCTTTTTGGAGTTGCTGGAGGGTTGAGTCTACACCTTGGATTAGCAATTGTTCTTGTGGGGCTAACTGAACCACCTGAAGATTATGTTGCCAACTGGATATTGGGTTTTATAATTTTTTTAATGATTTACACCACATGGATATTTGTTGGTATCTGGAGAAGCGCAAAACAATATAGAGGTGATAGTGATTGGGTTATCGCTGCTAAACTAGCAGTATCAGCTGGAGTAACTCTCTATGTGTTAATGTTAATCAGGGTAATTGTTGGCTAGACTGGCTTTGATAAAAATAAGAGCATATTAATTGACATTGTAGATGTGTATGTCAGAATGATCTGTTTTTATAAAAAACCATATTACAATTAGTGAAATAATTATGAATAATAATAATCAGGCCAAAATAGTGCAAAATGATGGTTCAGAGTTGACTATCGAAGAGGCCTACAACAAAGCAATTGAACTAATAAAGGCTCACCGTTATAAAGAGGCTGATCAACTCCTCAGCACTCTTCTACAGATATTGCCTGAAAATGTAGAAATAATTAATTTACTTGGCGTTATAGCGCAAAAGGTGAATCGTCACGATTTGGCAATTGAGCAGTTTCAAAAAGCCATAAACATTGATGGAAGTAGAGATTTAATTTTTTATAATTTAGCCACATCATTATATCCTTTGGGACGAAAAAGTGAGGCTATAGAGATAATAAAAACAGCTATTAGGAAAAATCCTACTAGTGAGCAGTATAAAGAGTATTTAAAAGCTATTGAAAACAACAAACTACCCCAACCAAACAGTCAAAACACAAATGACCAGGTTGAGATTTTTTTACGAAAAGGTGCTGAACTCCACAAAACCAACCTAATAACCGAAGCAATTTATTGGTATCATAGGGTTCTTGAAGTCCAACCAAACAATACTGCAGCTTTGAGCAACCTTGGCTCCGCTTTAAGATCACAAGGAAAGTTTGATGAAGCAATAAACTGCTATAAACAGGCTATAATAAATCAGCCAGATTTAAGCGATGCCCACTACAACCTCGCCAATATACTCAAAGAACAGGGGAGAATTGAAGAGGCTATTGAAATATACAGAAATTCTATAATTGTAAAACCTGACTTTGCCCAGGCTCACTTAAATCTTGGAGCTGCCTTAAAAGAGCAAGGTAGAGTTGATGAGGCGATTTCAAGTTTCAAAAAAGCTGTCGCCCTCAAACCAGACTTTTGTACAGCACACTATAATCTTGGAAATAGTTTTAAAGAGCAAGGCAATCTTGATGAGGCAGTTGATAGCTATAATAACGCTCTGTCCATCGAACCAAACTTTGCCCATGCTCTTTGTAACCTTGGTGCTGTTTTACGTGACCAGGGCAAGCTGGATAATGCTTTGGCCTGCTTAAATAAAGCGGTATCCATAAAACCTGACTATTTTGATGCCCATATCAACCTTGGTAACAGCCTAAAGGAGCTGGGACAACTAGATGATGCTGCTAAAAGTCTGCAAAATGCTATCACAATAAACCCCAATTCAGCTTTGGCTCATTGCAACCTTGGTGTCATACTGCTTAAGCAAGGCAAACATGATAAAGCAACAACAAGCCTACAAAAAGCCATAGAGATACAACCAGATTATGCTGAAGCACTATGTAACCTTGGTGTAGCTTTTAAAGAGCAGGGTCAATTAAATGAGGCGATCAACTATTACCACAAAGCCACTACCGTACAACCCAATTTTAGTGAAGCTCATTTTAATTTAGGCAATTTGTTAAGCAGCCAAACCAGACTTGAAGATGCTGCCGTCTGCTACAACAATGCCATAACAATTAACCCCAACTATGCAGAGGCATATAGCAACCTTGCCGCAGTTTTAAAATCCCAAGGCAATATAAATGAAGCTCTGTTCTGTTATCAAAAAGCGGTGTCTATTAAGCCCAACTTCCAGGAAGCACACAGCAATTTCTTGTTATGTTTGCAATATTCCAAGGTAAATTCAAAACATATTCTTGATCATCATAAGATGTGGGGCAAAAACCATACGCAGCACCTTGCAAAATGTACTCACACTCTTCCAAAAAGTGATGATGTAAATAAACAGTTACATATAGGTTTTGTATCAGGAGATTTTCACAAACATTCTGTCAGCTATTTTGTCGAATCCATCTTTCAATCTTTAAACAAAAAGAAATTTCTCATCCACTGCTACTACAACTCTAATATAGAGGATAATGTAACCGAACAACTGCAAACCCATGTTGATAAATGGCGCAACATATTTGCTAAAAATGATGAGACAGTCGTAGAGCTGGTGAGGTCGGACAAAATAGATATTTTGGTTGATCTATCTGGTCATACAAAAAATAATAGACTATTGCTATTTGCCAGAAAGCCAGCTCCTATTCAGGTGACATATTTGGGTTATCCCAACACCACAGGACTGGATGTTATGGATTATCGCATTACCGACGAAATTGCCGATCCACAAGGCGAGGCCGAGCAGTTCTGTGTTGAAAATCTTGTGCGACTAAAAAATGGATTTCTATGCTACTCACCACCATCACAAACACCAGATGTCGCCCCTCTTAGTTTAAAAACAAATGGTTATGTCACTTTTGTCAGTTTTAATAATTTGGCAAAAATATCTGCCGAAGTTGTTAAAACCTGGGCTAAAATTCTCAACGAAGTACCAGATTCCAAACTGCTGATTAAAAACAACTCTCTGGGATGTCCATCTGTCAAAAACCGTTATATATCCCTTTTTGAACAGGAATCCATAGATGCCTCTCGCCTGATATTGCTTCCTAGAGTTGAAGATGTTGAAGACCATTTATCTACTTACGCAAAAGGTGATATCGCTCTTGATCCTTTTCCCTACAACGGCACGACAACAACATGTGAAGCTTTGTGGATGGGAGTACCAGTAATAGCTTTACGAGGGGAGCGTCATAGCGGACGAGTCACAGCTAGCATCCTTACCCAAGTTGGCTTGGAAGAGCATATAGCTGAAAATGTAGATGAGTATATTGAAAAAGCTGTTGTGCTTGCCAATGATCATTCCAAATTAAAAAAATATCGCAAAAAGTTACGCTCAAAAATTAAAAAATCTTCACTATGTGATGGTAAAGAGTTTAGCAAAAACATGGCTTCAGCTTTTCGTGACATGTGGAAAAAATGGTGCGAGTAATCTGAGTTTCAATAAAGCACAATAATTTAAAGTTCAAGCACTTAGAACATTTTTTCGACATATTTAACGAGCTCCTATTTTAACGTAAATCAGGGTTTTTAGATATCACCATGGCATAGTTCCTGCTCTGTATTCTTGCCTGTCATAAACAGCAAGTAAGAGGTTATATCAATGGCAACTATTAAGGTTGGTAAAAATGCTAAGGGATATTTTCTAAGTCACAATGGAATTGTTTATATGGAAGCAATGACTCAAAAACTGGTCAAGGAACTTGTGCCTGACTTTGTTAAAAAAGATATTGTTGTTCAGTCAAAGATGAAAAAAGAGAATAAAGAGCCTATTGTAAGTGAATTTTATATTTAGAGCTTAATATGTCTAAACCAAGTAGTGAACTTCAAAATGCCAAGATTGTTCAGGAGTTGATTGATAAGGCAGTCGCACTATATGAACAATCTGATTTTGCCAGTTCACTACAGATATTAGAATCGGTTATAAAAAAAACACCCAACGATGCAGAACTACATTATCTGTGTGGGTTGACATCAAGAGCTTTAAATCTCAATGACAGATGTATTGAGCACTCTTCAAAAGCTGTACAGTTACAGCCAGATAACCATAACTATTTAAATTTATTAGCTGACGCTCTTATTGGTAGCGATCAAGTAGAACTTGCTAAAAAACTTTATTTAAAGAGTATACAAGCAAAACCAGATCTCCTTGAATCCTATCTTAAACTATACAAAACCTACCTTTGCGAACAACAGTTTAATGAAGCAATAAACCTTTTAAATAGTGGTCTGCAACATAACCCTGACAACCCAAAGCTTTATGCTGGAATTAGTGAGATTTTTAAAGGGATGAACCTGTACACCCTTGAAAATTATTACACAACCCTGACAAACCACTTTTCTCCAGAGTTTAAAACAGCAAAAGAACAAACAGTTCAAAACACTTTTTTTATTGATCCCCAAAAGGCAATATCAACCGCAAATAAACAAAATCGAATTGCTTATAGTAAAGCAGCTTTTCGCCCCCAACTCTGTTATTTTCTTGGGAAAAACCCCAACATAGAATTACCCATTAATTTAATTCAGGTTGACCCTGATAGTTTAATAGATTTTTTTACCACAACCATATTTGATTTAAAAATTGATATAGATTTTGATCCAAACTCACCAGAAGAAAAAGAGCAAGCTTATCAAATTGCCGCAGCATTGGGACAAGCAAATGCTAAACGCAAACAGTTAATTGATTTATATAAAGATAAATGTCAAAAACAAAAACCGGTGTTTATTGCCAACAAACCAATGCGTGTCATGATAGCATCCTCAAAATTGACAACCGTTATGCAGTATAATTCTAGAGATCTTGCCAAAGGCTTTCGCAAAAATGGCTGTGATGTACTTTTTCTAATTGAGGAAGATGTAAGAGAACTACTTGGTCAATTTCAATTTTGCAAAAAACAGTCGGAATTTGTTCCACACATTATAGTTCACATAAACCACCTAAATAACAACCATATCCACCCAGATACCTTCAATGTTAGCTGGTGGCAAGATACTATGCCGCAGATTGTAGAGGGTCGGCAAATTATGTGGCGTAAGCGTGATCTTGTGTTCTCTATTGATAAAAATCTAGACCAGTTTTTACAACAGTGTGGGGCTAAAAAAGTATTGAGACAAGGTTTCTGTTATGATGAGGATATCTTTAACAATAAACATGTTAAAAGAAAAAACAAGGTTGTTATCATTGCCTCTTCATACAGAGATTTTACAACCGACACTCCCAAGGCCAAAAAGCTGGTGGATGAGTTGACCGCTCATTTTTGTGCTGGTAAATCCATGACAGACCAACATTTAATGCAGTTTAGTCAATCATCTGGTTTTACAAAAGATAAAATACTATTCCGCTTCTGGTCTTATGTTGTACGAGATAAATCAGTGGAGTGGCTATGTGAACTATCTGATAAAATTGAGGTTGAGGTATATGGTCGTTATTGGGATAAAAACCCCATAGTAGCACCATTTTATAAGGGTGAGTTACCCCATGGCCCAGCAGTAGCAGATGTCTATAACTCCGCCAAGTACACCCTTTCACCCCACCCATTTGACCTTGGCAGCCAAAGATTGGTAGAAGCAAGTGCCTGTGGGACCATACCAATAGTATATGACTGCAGAAAGCCCAGCCAGGATATCAAATGGCAAAAATCATGTTTGTGGTATAAAAGCAAAAAGGAGATGGAGCAGTGTTTTACCAAGGTACCATCAGATAGTGTGGATAAAATTTGCGCTGAGAAAAGCTACTCCAACTTTGCCAAGAGTGTTCTAGATATTATTGATAAACAGTTATCAGAAGATTCCTCTTAATACAGATCATCTCACCTCAAAAGCTCTTACTTATTGTTTTTTAAGAAAATTATATTTAATGGTTTTTGCAAGTTTACCATTTGGATACTCTTTTATATATCTGTTAAATAATCTATTAGCCCCTTCTAGATCTCCTTGAGCTTGGAGAAGCAGGGCATAATGAAACAGTGTCACCTCATAGTATGGAGAGTGGGGATAGTTATCTAGAATACTCTGATAATGATAGGCTGCTTCATCATAAGCTTTTAAAAACCGAGCGTTTACATTGGCAATAAGGCTAGAAATCTCTGCATGTTTATCACTATTTTTGCTTATTGATTGCGCCATCAACAACATGGTTATAGCATCATAATAGCTACCAGAATCAACCAAATAGCTTGAATAATTAATATAAAAACGGGCTAAAATTTCGCCATAATTTTGTCGCTTTTTAAGGCTCGTGGCACTATCCATGGATGTAGCTGCCAAAATTCTTTGCTCTACCTCTTGTAAACCTTTGCGACCTTTTATGGCGATTGGGGTAATTAGACGACGCTTGCCAATATTTGCAGTCATCTCTCCAGGGGTCAATATATGTTGAGAATCACCACCTGTAACCTTTATAGTGCCGCTTTTCAAAAAGAATGTACTGACATTTTTATCGACAACTGCCATCAACTCCGTACCACGAATACTCACTCCGGCTGTGGGAGACTCCACCACAAACACCGCTTTTTTCTTGAGTGGGTCCACAGATGCCCAAAGAGTTCCACTTAATAGTTCTGTATTATTGGTAGGTTGCTTTTTTTTCCCTTTATTCAAAATTGACCGTTTTAAACGTAAGGAACTTTTCTCACCAAGTTTAAAATCTGCACCATCTTTAAAACGGATATAAAGCCTTGAGTTTGTTAACGTTTTTATTTTATCACCACTGTAAAGCTTCTGCCCTTCTTTGGCTGGCTGCATTTTTTTCCAACCTTTGGAAATCCTTACATCACCGACAATCTTCTCTATGTTACCCAGCAATGTTCTGCTTGCCATGCTCTGACTTACAGGAAAAAATGATAACAGAGCGACAAGAAATATTAAGATATAGACCCTATTAAATAAATTAGGTCTATATTTTAAGGCAGTTTTAACTGGTCGCAATTTAGTTACTATTTTGTCCATTTGCCAAACTCATCCATTAGGTAATTAATCAGTCCAGAACAATGATTACGGGAAACTTGCCAGTCATACCACTGTTCATCAGTTGGGTTACTTTATTGGCTGATTTTATGTCCAATACAAGCTCAGTGCGTGACTTTTCCCAAGTTTGCAACGCTTTTATCACAAGAGGACGCTCACCAACCCTTGGATGGTTTTGCGCCCGTGAAAGATCGTTCATAAATAGTGAGACAAGCTGTCCACTGTTTTGGTTTAACTCTGAATTTTCTGGAAATATTATTGTACCACTTAACTCTCTTAGTTTGGGTGAAACCGAGGGAATAAAGTTACTACCTCTCACATCAATTACCAACCCTGTTGGGATATGAGCAACAGCACTCTCATGTATCTGAGCAACAAGTTCTGGCTGTGCTTCAAGTAGCTCCTCTATTTTTCCTATACGTTCATCAAGTTTGCTAATGAGGTTTTTTAATGGAAGAAGGTCTGCTGCCAACTCATCAGCAGTTCTAACAGGTGGTTTTGGCGGTTGTACTTTGGGCTTGCTCTTATTTTGATTTTGAAAAATCAAACTTGCCAGAGGTCCAGAAATTGCCACACCCATTTTAACTGTACATGTGCCATCGGGGTTTCTTGTGCGAGCAAGTACCCGTCCACCACGAAGCTGACCTCGAACTGTTGATCTTATCGCATCTTCTGTAAGCACACCTTCACTTACAACAGTTTGTGAATCTACCCTTATTTGACCAATAACTTCTACTAAATCTCTTTGTGCAGTTACAATAGATGCCCGACAGGCTTTAAAACGAGATCGACTTTCATCTGAGGTACTCTCTACTATCACCTGCCCTTTGGTCCAGTTGATAGCACCATTGCTGCCAATATATTCAACAACCTGACCAGTGGCACTTATTGCAGTTAATGGCAGCAGAAATAATGTGCAGACAAATGCAAAAAACAGACTATGCCTAAATGAGCTTGTATTCATAGGTTACTCCAATTCAAAAGTACAACCTTCAGATTTTAACAGTGCTGCTGGTGAGGAGATATCAGGTTGCTGCCAACTATTTCCCGGAGCTTTGATAAGATATGGTGAGGAACAGTAGATATGAACCGGGCCATTATTGATAAACTGGTTATTTTCCAAGCGGGGACGGGCTCTCTCAGAAATAATAGCCACCCCACCCTGTCCATCCTTAACAGTAGAGTTACTAATAACAGGCTGGCTTGCACCCTTTATTTCAAAAGCATTATAACTACTGCCAACAATTTTTACCTCATCAATATAAGGTTTACCAGAGCTTATGATAATGGGAACCCCTCCTTGGTTTATCTCCACACCTTTTATCAACACAGGTCTGTTACTATCAAGCTTGACAAATGTACCAAACTCCATTCCATCCCGACCACTGACTTTGACAGGTTTATTGCTGTCTCCAAATATCTTAAGCTCACCATTCACCATTAAATGGCCAGCCAGTGTTAGTTTAATCTCGGTATTTGGCTCAATCAACAGTACTCCATCTTCAGTTAGCTCCACCTTATCCTGGATTAAGTATGGTCCACCATCTGCGGATAGTTTATTTACTCCACTCAATGTTGCAGGTAGCAGTTGTGGAACCGTTTGGGCTGTATCAAACCTTGGGTCAGGTACTGGCCTCCCTTTGCCTGAAACATGTTTACTACGGTTGCCAGCTTTATCCAGTGCAACTATTTGATAATATGTGTCGTTAAAGTTCTCTAAAGATTTCTGTTCAAAATGGTTGTCACGGGTAGAGACAACTGTTGTAAATGGCCCTTGGGCTGTAGAAGCACTCAAAATTTCAAATGAGTCAATATCACCATCTGTAGCACTCTGCCAAGTCAGGTTGACCTGACCATCACGACCGTCTACTTTTAGGTTTTTTATAGGTTTTGGGGGAGTGTTATCTATGAATAGATAACCAGTAGTTGCAATTTTTTCACCTCTTCTGCCCTGGTCATCTTCTAAAATACCTGTAACAACAACAGCCTCCATATCTACATCAGCTGGTATTGCCATTTCACCACTATAAAAACCTGCCTCTCCTTCCGTTAATGGGACCACAGGCAGACCCTGAACGCGGGCGTAAGCTTTTTGTCCTGGTGTACCCTCAATAGCAATAGATAACAGATCACCAAAACGTAGGTGTCTTGCGGTTCCATCATGGACTACCCGTTTGATATTTTGCATCAAACCAATTGACAACCTTTTTGGTTCAGGAATTCTATTTACAATTTCACGCCCCATTTCATCAGCAGCACGAAACAGATTTATATCCCTAATGTGCATAGCCGATGCTACAACCTGTAAAATCATACTAACAGGGCTGGCAGAAATTCCCCCTTCATGTTTTCTAATAACTTCTTCTCCCTGCCAAATCAGGCGACCATCTTTTGCCACAAAACGCAGTTTTACCCCAACGGCAACCTGGGCATAGACACCTACAAACACCTTATCATAATTGGTTACTTCACCAATTATCAATCCATCCACACCAAGGGCATCGGCAACCTGCTTTATCTCTTTTTCATCCATTGTCTGACTTGGGGACAAGTTAGCAAGGCCAAGTCGTCTATCTACCTCTTGCATATGGAGGGAATAATAATTTTTAGCCGCAAAATGGTTAAACATGGTCCGGCGAACAGCTCTGCTCGCCTCATCATTTTTTGTTGAATTTTTAAACGGCAACATTGCTACATTTTTGGGAAATTGCGGCTGGGAGACTTTTTTACCATCCTCTTGGGCCATTGGTGGATTTGGGTCAGGTATTACTTTGCCCTTTTTGTCTGGTGTAGAGCCACAACCACCCAATAGCAGCAGAGATAAACCACAAATTGCAATAAAAGGATATGAACAAACCCTATTTGATTTTTCTATCATCATTTAACCCACCCCACCTTATCTTTCGGATAATATCAAACAATTTTAATTCCAATATTTTATTATATTTGTACCAGGATAATAGAACTGCAAAATATCCCTGTAGGAGTGACCAGCCTTTGCCATTGCCTGCCCTCCATGCTGCATATAGCCGATACCGTGACCAAAACCTTTGCCGGTAAAAACAAAATTACTGCCGACTTTTTTTATTCTTACAATAGTGTCAGGCAATGTTTTTATCCGCCCTCCCAGCCCCAAAGTTACTTTTGGGCGAAAGCGTATGGTTTTACTTTTGCCTCCATCATATTGTAATTTTACAGTGACAACACGACCTGAAGGACCAATAAAAAGAGGCGTGATGGCTGTTAAGTTAGAGAGACGAATTTTTCTCTTTTCAAGATTTTTTTCTATCTCTCTTATGCTGTGGGTATACTCCCATGAAGCCCACCCTTTTTTTCCTGCTTTTATGCTCCAAGGGTCCTCTTGAGCAACAAGATAACTAGGTGGTCTACTCCAGTCGGGATCATATTCTTTGTTTGGGTCTGCAGTATGTCCACCGCTATTTGCAGCATACATCGCCAAGATAGGTCTTACCTTACCGTTTACTACCGATGTTAGAACTTCACCTCTGGTCTGACTAACCGCTAGATCTGTCTTTTTTACTTCTCGCTCTACTCCCCCATAAACCTGACTTCTGTGGGTAGCATATACATCAAAAGGTTTTTTAGAATGGGTTCGTATATGATCGTAACCGTATGTACGAGCAGCCATTGCCTGGGCTTTAAGGGCTTCTAGTCCCCAATTGGCCCAAGATTCAGCAGGAACAACACTACGGAGGTACGCCTCCATTTTAACATGATTTATTACCCTGATACGGTTTTTTTGGGCTAACAACATCACATAGCCTCGTACCTTTTTTTTCCCTTTGTCATAAACCAATGAGATGGGTCGATTTGCTGTTATTTTCAGCTCTTTGCCAAATGTAACACCTCTACCACCATCAATCACAATACGACCGGAGTCAGCTTTCAGCCTGATTTTATGTTGTGGACGATATACACCCCCATCCCCCTGTAAAACAACCCCATCACCCATAACTACCAGACTACCAGTACCCTTATGTAGCAGTACTCGAATAACCGGCTCGGCAACTTTATCAAACCCGGAAGTTACATTTTTCAGGATACTTTTACGAAATTTGGCCTTAGCCAATTTTCTGGCAATCTCTTTTGCTGCTATATCTTGCAGAAGCAAATTAGCATGTTTATTGGTAAGAGCTGCCTTGTCACCCATAATTTGGGCATCTTTGAGTTGATTGGTATTTTGTAATCTTGCCGCTTTGTCAGATTGGGCCTTGGTTAATGTTTTTAAACGTCGCAGTTCACGTTTAGCTTTTTTTATAACCTCGCCACTAAGACGATCCTGTTTTAGCCAAGCCTGTTCTGCCAAATTACTTTGTTGCAACAGAGCTTTTTTTTGTTGGTAGCTTTTTGTCTTTATTATTTTTTTTGACTGCTCCCTTAAAAATTCAGTCTGGAAACGAAAACGACCGTTTTTAAAGGAACCCGAATACTCTTTTTCCAGTTCTACCAATTTTTCATGTTGCTCTGTTTCAAAAAGCAGTAGAGCCTCTTGATAAAAAGCCGTTTGGGCTGAGTTGGGATATTTTTTTCTAATATTTTTATAGATGTTTAATGCACTGTCGGTGGAATGCAAAAAAGTTGCAAATGTGGTGGCTTTATGTAGCAAAGCCCTAACCTTGGTCTTCTCCAACTTAGAGGTATTATAGGCATCCTCAAAATAGGCTAGAGCGTCCAGATATTGTGATTCATCAAGAGCTAAACTACCAACATTTAAGTTCCACTGAGCTATCACCTCAGGATTGTTGAGAAAATCTTCATCACTTTTAGCTGCCTGCACTAAATCAGTGATAAGAAAAACTGAAATAAAAACAAAAAACCAAACAAATTTATGGTCTGTTTTCATAATTTCAAGCCCTGTTATTTACAAAGCAAAAAAGCCCCGGAATGGTATTTAAGTGGACTTTCCGGGGCTTTCATAAACAAAAACAGGTTAAACAATATCTTGGTTAAAAAAACTGTTTAACTAGTTAATAACAAAAACCACTTTGGCCTGAGACAAGAAACTGTTGTTTTGATCAGCCGCAAACAGGGTTTTTGCATCTTGATCGCTGATAACAGCATCAGTACCTTGCTGAGTACCAACGGCATTTATCATCAATGGGTTTACCCCGTTCCAGGAGGCCAGAAGACCTTTTGCTTTACCTAGTTTGTTGGTAAAACCACCTGTTCCCCGGTCGATTAAAATAGAGTTTATTACTCTTGATGGATCAAACAGTATGTCACCTTTTTGATTTAAAATTCGATTGACAATGGCTGGTTTAAATGAGTGACCAGCAAGCTCTATGATTACACCGTCATAGCTATCATTCACACCACCATCAACCTTAAAGGCATTTGCAGCCATTGATGGTTGTGGAGATAGTGGAGCTTCACCACCTGTTGTCACTATCTTTTCTTGTTCCAAAGTGCTGTATAGAGAGTCATAAACACCACCATTACCTTTTAGGTTAATACGTAAGCAAACCTCTCCATATCGCTCACCTGCATGATATTTACGACCACAAATTCTCGCACCACGTAAAAAACCACTAACTCGACTGCGTACAGTATCATTCTGCAACATACCATCAGCAACTGTGGTTTCGCCCTCTACCCGAATCTCTTTGATTGCTTCCATTAGATTTCTCTGGGCGACAACTGTGGCAGCCCTTATGGCAGCATAACGACGTTGTCCGGATTCAGACTCACCAACCACCTCTATATATCCTTTTGCAAAGATATCTGCATTTTCTACAGAGTCTTGAAAAGTCAGGCCACTCTTAGGAGCAAGCAAAAGACACAAAGCAAAGATAAAAGGAGACAACCAAATAGAAGTTTGTTTTATATTACGCATTAGTAAGTCCTTTTTTATAAAATTAACCATTAGCCAATGGCTGGTATTTAAAAATAATTATCAATGTACCTTTATTACATTTCGCAATTTGACAACCGCTAGCAGAAGGTCGGCCCCTGTTACTGGATCGTTGGGACGAAACTCTCCCGATAGCTCAGACTTCATCAAGCCACGTGTTGTCATTGTCATAATTGCATTGAACCACCCTACCGATTTTTCAACATCAGGAAATGGTGAGTTGTGACCGATATTCTGTGTTGCAATGTCCTCTTGACCAGTAATTCGCACCAAAACATCCTCTAACATCAAAGCCAACTCCTTACGGTTGACGTTTAAATCTGGCTTAAACAGGTTGGCGCGTGTTGTTTCATCATAAATGGGAGCAAGACCACGAATGTTCCATTTCATTATGGTTGAAACTTCATCCCTAAATGGATGGTTCAGCATATCAGCTGGTGTAAATGCTGCCTTTTTCTCCTGTGATTTTACACGAATACGCCCTGCAAATAGTTTATCAATATCAAGCTCACTCACCAAAAGAGCAGCCACATCACCCCTTGATACCACATCTAAAACTGCAATTTTCAGAGCAACTCCACTCAAGGTATAATATGAGGCAGCCCGGGATATTTTTTGTACCTTCTCGTACATTTTATTGGATTTTTTTATCCACTTGCCACCATTTCTACTACCTACAATTTTCTGCAGGAGAGGTTCAGCGCGGCGGAAATCGTTTTTATACTCAGCAACAGCCATATAATAATCTGCAGCATAAGAGTTTTTATAATAGGGAAGTCCAGAAGGGTTCAAATCATCAGCATCTAAAGCAAATTTGTGGTGCACTGATGCCTTTTTCAACCATCTATTTGTCTGCAACAGTGTGTACACCCTAATTGATGATACATGAAAAATGAATCTATCTTCTGGAGATTTAGAGCTTTTATCTGCTCTTGCAAGCCATTTAAGAGATGCTTTTTCATCAACCTTACGGTGAGCTGCATCATCTTGAGCAATAGCTTTATGTGCTACTACTATACTTTTACCCATCATAGCCGGGGCGTAGGTATCAATCAGGGATAGGGATAAATCAAACTTTTTATCTGCCTGTTGCATCTTCCCATCTTCTAATAGTTCCATACCAGCGGTGTACTGTTGTATAGCATTATCCAGCACTCCAACACCTTTGTTTGGCATGCTTTCACACCCTGACAGACCCAAAACAACTAACAGCAACAAAGCAAGGAAACTAAATTTTTTTAATTGTAGATCTTTCATATTTGTTATCCCACTTCAATTATTGGTAAAAAATTTCAAATAATTAATAGCTTTTTCAAGGCAGTTAAACCTAGAAACAGCAGTTGTCAGCACGCACCGCCAACCGCCGTTTCTAGGTTAAACAGACCATTTAGAACCATTAATTTTCAACTGTGTTGATTTCCCATTCACTCTCAATAAATTCAGCATTACCATCTGACTCACGACTATTACTACCACTCTGAGCTCTAATTATTATACCTCGCGTAGATTTTGATATCTGGGCTTTGGTTCCCTGGTAAAGTCGCATACCATTACCTAAACCTGCTGTTGATACCTCTCCCAAAGGTTTGGTGCTTGCATACACAACTATGCGGTCTTTTCCAAATGGTGGTGAAATTTCCAACTCAAAAGCATCGCCTTTACTTGAATCAGGTATTTGATGGATAACCCCACCTTTAAAAAAATTGTCCTTACGATGGGTATTTGGAAGTAGCTGTACAATGTTGCCGTCAGATAGAAAATCTACGACACGGGCATAAAAGTCTCTGTTGCCCTCTATGTAGATGAGCATTTTTTCCCCATTTGTAAAAACCCGTTTTTTTGTCCATACACGCACAGTTAACGGAGCGTGGGGACTATTCCAAATACCACTTTTTTGCTTTTGTTGGGAAACACTCGGTTCTGGTTTCATGCCATATTTTACTTCGGCTTTGATCCAGTAGTGATAGCGCAGACCTTCCAGGCCATAATCTTTATGTTCCAATACTGAAATTTTACCCCCAGTCTCAGATTGGATAACATCAAAGTCCAATACTCCATCGGTAACCTTGCTTTTTGACTCCACATAGGCCTCTACACCTTCTAGAATTGACCTTTTTGCCTCAAGTTCAGCAATGCGCCGAGCCTCTTTCAAAGTAACATTTTCACCAAGATAGGCATAACCATCAGCAGCTCTAATTACTGACCTTACCTCTTTATCAGGCTTAATGGTTTCTCCCCTTTTGCCAGCAACAGAAGTATCACCCCAACTAGATAGTGGTAAAAGCAGAATTATGAGAGTCAAATAAAATAGATTATTTATTTTCTTAGAATGTTTTCCCGGACCTGTCACAACTTGTCTACTCCCCCTAACATCTGTCTGCTTTAATTGCTTAAAAGCGTTTTTCATGAACAAACAAAATGATATTTCCAACTATGCAAACAGATGATAACAAATCTAGCTTAAGATATCCATTGCTATCTTGATTTCAATAATAAAGCTTATTAGAGAATTTACCAAACAAAATTCAATGGTAAACAGTGATGTTCTATAGCAAAAATAGATAATTTTCAAGCCAGCTATGCAACCAAAGCCCCTTGACAGCTACTTCCCTGACCAGCTGTACATCCAAAACAGTGTCCATCCACATGTATCTTATTGCCAGAGATTTCCATGTCCATCAGATCTGAGAGGTGCAAACGCTCTTTTGCCTTATTTTTTAATGGCATATCTAGCATTTGGTTAAAATCACAATCGTAGATAAAACCTTGCCAATCTACAGAAATCAAACTTCGACACATGAGGCCAGCAAGGTTATCTGGGCTAAAGGAGTCTTTTAATAGGTTTTTATAATCAAGCAGCTGCCCCTTTGCTGCAATTCGCGACTCAAAACGTCTGATAGGCATGTTAACCATAACAAAAAGTTGATTAAACTTAATGCCAAACTCTTGATAAAGTTGTTTTTTATAAGCTGTCTCCAGACTTTCCTGACTAGGAGGTAGAGTTGGTCCGGCTGGATTGTAAACCAAATTTAGTGAGAGATTTGACCCTTTATCACCATATCCTAGTTCGTTGAGTTTTTTCAGACCTGCAATACTTAAATCAAAAACCCCCTTGCCACGCTGCTTATCAACATTTTCTTTTTGGTAGCAAGGCATTGAGGCAACAACCTCTACCTGCTCTTTAGCCAAAAACCGGGCTAGATCTTTTTGATCTGGTTCTGAGAGTATTGATAGATTACACCTATCTATGACACGAACCCCCAGTTTTCCAGCTGCGATAACCAAATCCCGAAAATGCTCATTCATCTCTGGTGCACCACCTGTTAGATCTAACACCTGGATATTGTGCTTTTCCATAGTACGCAACAGCCAGTCAACTGTGGTTTTGTCCATCATTTCAGTACGGGTGGGGCCAGCAGCAACATGACAGTGGTTGCAGGTTTGGTTACATCGATAACCGAGGTTGGCCTGAAGAGTTTCCAATCGGCTACGTTTAATCGAGGGAAACCCAGATGGCGAAACAGAGTGAGGAAGGGCTTGTGCAGCTCTTATATCAGGGTTATCGCTGGAAAGATTTTGCATTTATTTAAGCCTATTTAAAACCAAGTTTTTTAAGAACGATTATACCTGGACAGATACCAGTTATCCCCGCAAATAACAAACCTGCAGGAGCAACAAACAAGAACCAATGCACAACTCCTAAACCTGTCAACCAGATACCTGTAAGTATTACAGAAGCCATAATCAAAAAAAGCATGCGTTGTGCTGACATCTACTATCTCCTAAATAGCTAGTTATTATTAAGTTTTATGTTAATCATCTATATACCAGATAATTAATTTTGCAGATAAGCATCATACTAATATACGTTTATTTTTGAAAGTACTTAACAATATTAAAATCTTAATATTCAAAAATTTATTCTGTTTTAGGGATATTTTTACAGTTATTCATCTCTAACAGGCATAGAATTACTGTTAATCCACATGTCAAAATATACCTTGCTTGGGTTAAATTGCATAGGAGTGATATAGACATACAGAATTATACAAGGAAATTGCTAATTAACTCAGAATATTACATCTTTTAAACAATGTACCAATGAATGACAAATGTAAATATGGTTATGCTCTACAAGATATTGATTATAAGACAACAAGTTTTCATCTAAATACAGCTAGATAAGGGTGGACAACATGTTTAGTCGAAATTATTCCATACTGATAATATTAACTGTCTTTGTTGTTGCCCTGATTTTTTCCCAACAAAAAACCATAGCCTATGGTGAAGATCAAAGATTCAGCAGAAGCTGGCCAACAACAGACTTTAACAAACGCACAATTTCCCTTGATGAAATCATAAGTGGTGGCCCCCCTAAAGATGGTATACCAGCTATTGAAGATCCCCAGTTTATTACAAATAATAAAGCTGCCAACTGGCTTGACCCAAGAGAGCCGGTTATTGCAGTTGAACTCCACGGTCAAGCAAGGGCCTACCCATTACAAATTTTGATGTTCCATGAAATAGTTAATGATAAAATTGATGATACAGCAATTGCAGTCACTTTTTGTCCTCTGTGTAATGCTGCCATTGTCTTTAAAAGTGAAATAGATGGCAAAACAACCACTTTTGGCACTACTGGGATGCTGCGCAATAGCGATTTGGTGATGTATGATCGATTGACAATGAGCTGGTGGCAACAGTTCTCTGGAAAAGGAATTGTTGGCAAACACGCTGGTAAAAAACTTGAACGCATAAACTCAACGATAATATCTTTTAAGGAGTTCCAACAGCTTTTTCCCAACGGTATGACTCTATCAAAAAAAACTGGGTACTCTCGAAATTATGGGCACAATCCATACAGGGGTTATGACCGAATAGGTAACAACCCATTTTTATTAAAAGATCCTGTTGATGATAGACTACCTGCTATGGAGAGGGTTTTGGGGGTTATTGTAAATGGTATCTCTCGGGTTTATCCATTTTCAATATTATCAAACCTAAAATTAATAAATGACGAAGTAGCAGGTGAATCCATAGTAATTATTAGTAACCCTGGTACTCTATCAACACTAGATGCAACTGTTATAGCTAACTCTAAAACAACACTAGCGGCAACAGCCTTTTCACGCAAAATATCAGGACAAACTTTAACTTTTTATTTTGCTGGAGATGATATTTTTGATCATGAAACAAAATCACAGTGGAACTTCCTTGGTAGAGCTGTTGAAGGATCACTTAAAGGCACGCAACTAGATAACCTGGAGGAGACAGGGGTGCATTTTGCATTTGCCTGGCTTGCATTTAGACCTAACTCAACGGTATTCAAAAATGCAAATTAGGCTATTTTTTCTATTAATAATCATTCTCTCCATAGGGTTCACAACCCCTAATCCACTAAAGGCATCTGAACCAAATTGGAGCAGTTATGCCGCGATACTTGAGCAACATATAGAGCAAAAAACCAAAGATGGTATTACACTAGCCTGGCTTGACTATCCAGCAATTAAAACCGACCCCAACTATGAAAAAACCCTGTATGAGTTACAGAGTTTTTCTTTGGGCCATTTAGAGAGCAAAGAAGAGAGGCTGGCCTTTTATATCAATGCCTATAATATTTTTGCCATCAAGATGGTGCTTGATAACTGGCCCGTAGAAAGTATAAGAGATATCGGAAGCTGGTTTAACCCAGTCTGGAAAAAAAAGGTTGGTAAAATTGGGGGAAAAACTGTAACTCTTCATGAAATTGAACATGATATATTACGTAAAATGGGGGAACCACGCATACACATGGCTATTGTTTGTGCTTCGTTGAGCTGCCCCGATTTGCGCAAAGAGCCATATACAGCAGAGAAACTTGAAGCTCAACTCAAAGAGCAGACTTATCGATTTTTCGACAATAAAAGCAAAGGCTTAAACATTTCTGGTGAGTCTATTAAAACCTCAAAAATTTTAGACTGGTTTGCCGAAGATTTTAATGACAGGATAGCCTTTATAAGTAAATACCATCCTGATATAACTAAAAAAGGGAAAATCGATGGTTTTCTCAACTATAACTGGTCCTTAAACGGCAAAGCTAAATAGGCTCACTCAAATATGAATAACAAAAAAATTGCTCTATTTCTGACTATTTTGTTAATGGTGTCGGCCTTTTTTTGGTTTGATGTAGGTCAATATCTATCACTTGCTTTTTTTAAATCACAGCAAGAGTCCATAGCAGCTTATTATGCCCAACACCCTACAAAGACCATGCTCATCTACTTTTTGGTCTATGTGATCGTTACCGGGTTGTCCTTGCCGGGGGCTGCGATAATGACCCTTGCTGGAGGGGCAATATTTGGTGTTGTCTCTGGTACTATACTGGTCTCTTTTGCCTCAACCATTGGGGCAACCCTAGCATTTATAGTATCTCGCTTCTTATTGCGAGATTTTATATCCGCCAAATTTGGTGATAAATTATCGACAATTGATGAAGGGATAAAAAAAGATGGAGCACTCTATCTTTTCACTCTGCGATTAGTTCCGGCATTTCCTTTTTTTGTTATCAACATGGTCATGGGCTTAACTGCCATTTCCACAATTACATTCTATCTGGTCAGCCAGGTTGGTATGCTGGCTGGTACTATTGTCTATGTGAATGCAGGAACCCAAATAGCCCAAATAGATTCACTTTCTGGTATTCTATCCCCAGAGCTAATGGGATCATTTGTACTTCTTGGTATTTTTCCACTTTTAGCCAAAAAAGTAGTGGAGTGGATGAAAGCGAGAAAAATTTATGCAAATTATCCCAAACCAAAAACCTTTGATCAAAATTTAGTCGCCATTGGTGGTGGTTCAGCAGGATTGGTCACTACATATATTGGTGCTGCGGTTAAAGCTAAAGTTACCCTTATAGAAAAACATAAAATGGGGGGCGACTGTCTCAATACCGGGTGTGTACCATCAAAAGCCCTAATCCGTTCGGCAAAGTTTCTCTCTCACGCCAGCCGCGCAAAAGAGCTTGGTTTTCGTTCTGCTAAGGTGGAGTTTGAGTTTGCCGAAGTTATGGAACGAGTCCAAAGGGTAATCTCCACCGTTGCCCCTCACGACTCCATAGAGCGATACACCGGGTTGGGTGTGGAGTGTATAACTGGTAATGCCCGTATTACTTCGCCATATCACGTTGAAGTAAATGGTAAGACCATAACTACCAAAAATATTGTGATAGCCACCGGAGCACGACCAGCCATACCACCAATTGAGGGTATTATGGATATGAACCCTCTAACATCTGACACAATTTGGGATATTAGAGAGAGACCCAAAAGATTATTGATATTGGGTGCAGGACCAATTGGTTGTGAGTTAACCCAGACATTTGCCCGCCTTGGTTGTGAAACCACCCAGGTTCTAAGAGGCTCCCGTTTGATGAAAAAAGAGGACCCTGAAATATCACAGTTGATACTTGATAGATTTCGTAAGGAGGGTATCAGGGTACTTTTAGAACACAGCATGGTTAAGTTTATCAAAGAGAAGCAGGAGAAGATTTTAATATGTAACCATAAAGGTGAAGAGGTACGGATTGCCTTTGATCTACTTTTAGTAGCAAGTGGTCGCAAAGCAAATGTATCTGGTTTTGGTTTGGAGGAGTTAGGGGTAGAGCTTGACAAAGACTCGACCATCAAGACAGATCAATATCTTCGTACAAACTTTCCCAACATATTTGCATGTGGTGATGTGGCTGGACCTTTTCAGTTTACCCATACAGCTGCTCACCAAGCCTGGTATGCCTCTGTAAATGCTCTGTTTGGTCGCTTTAAACGGTTCAAGGTGGATTATTCGGTAATTCCCTGGGCGACATTTACCGACCCAGAGGTTGCACGTGTAGGTATCAACCAACAGGAGGCAGAAGCACAAGGTATTCCCCATGAAATAACCACATATGGAATAGATGACCTGGATAGAGCCATTGCCGATGAGGAGGCCCATGGAGTTGTTAAGGTGTTGACTGTTCCTGGTAAGGATAAAATTTTAGGAGTGACAATAGTTGGCGATCATGCTGGAGACATAATTGCAGAGTATGTTGCAGCCATGCGCCACGGTTTTGGTATGAAAAAAATTCTTAGTACCATTCATATTTATCCAACCTTAGCAGAGGCCAATAAATATGCAGCTGGTGTATGGAAAAAGAACCATGTCTCCCCGAAAGCCATGCTTTGGTTAGAAAAATTTCACTCATGGGGACGAAGCTAGGTAAGAGATTAAGAGACCTAGTCGCCCAGTTTTATATTTTGTTGAACAAAATCTAGAGGTATTTACCCTGCTTTAAGGAGCTTGCTCAATTGTCTGCTCTTCGGTTTGTTCCATAGCAGCAATTTGCTCTTGGGTAACAGGCTCTACCGCTATGACATGCTCAGGCTCAATGGAGACAGCCTGTTCCTGCTCAACCGCAACTCCATCAGTAGCAACGGAATTTGGCAGGTTTGATTTTGTTACCTGACTCTTGATAATGTCCACACCCTCTTTAATTTTTGTTTGGGCAGAACCTTTTAAAACTACAAGACCCCCAACCATGTCGGCTAAAGCATTCACAACACCGCTGCCAAGACTCTCAACAGGTACATAGATTGGCTCAGGAATAAACTCTTCTGGTGCAACAGCCTCCTCCATTATTGGCTGTGGCTCATCTTCCAAGGTCAACTCTTCCATATTCATGCTGTTATTATTGTTTTCATCCATTGTATCTCTCCAGCAAAAACCAACAAGGTATCGGTTTGTTAAGTTTGTTTATTTTCGTTTTTTTACAAGCTTTGGCTCTTCATGCAATTTAGCACCAGATAGACAGACCAAAGCACCACCTATGCAGCCGAGGGTTCCAACAACAACATTTGCCCCCCCTTTTGCCATCTGACCAACACCAGTAATTATACCGCCAACACCACCACCAACTTTGTCGGCCATAATCTCTTTAACCTGTTGCCCACGCTTTAGGGGTTTTTTAATTGCTGTTAATGTCTGAGTTTTCTTAGGCGCGCTCTTTTTTGCTCTCTTTCCACTGTTTCCACTTATAACTTTTCCGATATACACTACTCCTCCAACCGCATTTCCCAACGCATTTGCAACACCTGACCCAAGTGACTCTACTGGAACAGCCCAATATTGTTCTTCTGTATTTTTCATTGTTTCAACCTGCTTTGAGTTAAAAGCTATATCTTCATAAGTCACATCTTGCTGCTCACCGTTGCTAATACCGCCAGAATAACCTGCAAAGTCAGGAAGAGTTATTGTTGGGCTATCAAAATCTCTACCGCCATCTGGGTTGGCTAACAGAGCAGCCAAATCACTTGACTCCTCCGAGATATCAACACTTTTTTGACTAATCTTAGAGCTTTTTTCGCCCGACAGAGACAAATTATTGTCCTGACTACTCTCTTTTTGTGGTTCGGATTTAGAAATTGAAAAAAGAGTCTTGGAACTATCCAAAGGTGTATCCGCACTACCTGAAATAACCGGTTGGAAAGATGAGGAACTTAGCTCAATTTCCTGTTCATCAATTACCTCTTTAGCCAAAGATACAATTTTTTCTGCTTTTGTAGGCTCCTCAACCACAGCTTTTTCTTGAGCCACGGCAACTACAACTTTTTCATTATCTTTTGTAGCTACAACGTTTTCTTCATTTTTAATAGCAACAGGATCAGCTTTTGCAGTAACATCCTTATTTTTCAAGGTTGTATCTACATTTTTGGAGCTGTTTTTTAACTTTGTAACCTCAACAAGAATCCCAAACTTTTTATCGGTAGGTGCAACTGAGATTTTATTTCCACTTCCTAATCTTTTACCACTTTTAGCAGGGGTAAAAGGTGTAGGAGTTGAATATTTTTTTAGATCTGTGGCTGGATCGGTAAATATCCCTTGTAACATCGAAGGTTCGTGCATTGTCTGCTTGCGTTTTATGGTAGTTCGATCTTTTTTTGAAGGTAATGGACGTTTTGCAAGCAAATCTTTATCTCTAATTGCTACCTTTGTCATTGTTGAAATGGATTTGGTTTGCTCAGTTTTACTGACTTTAGGCTGTTTTTTACTCTCGACAATGGAGGTAAACGGTAAACCAATATTCTTGTTGTAGCTTTTCTGTTTTTGAGAGGCACTTTTAACAGTGGGATTTGTCTCTTGGGCCACAACCACATTTTTGCTAGTTCCGTCTCTACCAACGCTATCTAAACCCTGCTTTTGTCTTTTTACATATGTTTTTTTATCACTGCTCTGCAACTTGTCATCATCATTAGTTGTATCGACTTTGGCAAAAGGTAGATCAACTTTTTTTGTAGTAGATGATTTTGCTGACACCTTGGCTTGGATAAATTTCTCTAATGGTGAACCTCCCTTGGGACTTCCATCTTCGGCTTGGCTAATCTCAATAGCCAATTTTTTCAACCGTTGTATGGGACTTCGATCTTCACGGTCGCTGACATTCCAGGGATCTGTTATCTCTACGGGAATTGCTCTGGGGGAAAGCTCTGTTTTTGGAGACTCTTGTGGTTTAACAGCATCTACATAACTTTTATCTTGATTATTTGAGGAGCTATGATCATCATCTTTTTGTTCCAAAGATAATTTACGCTCCGATTGTAAAGAGTTATCACCCTCTTTACATCCGTCACCACTGGACTCTGCTTTTTTGCTTTGCTCATCTTTTTTTGTTGCAGTAGATTCATCAGCCATGAATGCATCTGTCATTGTACACTCCTGACATGTGTAGATATGTTCAAATCATCACCCAGTATGTTAAGTTTTTCAAAACGGTCTCTTATAACATATTAAGCAACTAACCAAAACCGTCTTTATTAACCTAGAAACAGCATTTGTCAGCACGAACCGCCAACCGCCGTTTCTAGGATTAATGAAACACCACCCAATTATTTATAACTGCGTACCAAGGTATCCTTCACTTTAGCCTTGGTACGAGATAGCTCTGCACCCACTTCAGCTTCACCACGAGATGGAAAAGGACCGCCAAATACACAATGTAAAGAGTCTCCGCGAATGCTCTTCATGTACACAGGAAGAGAGAGAGCCATAACCCGGTTTACCTGATTAACAGCAAAAGGCTTGTCTCCAAAACAGCCCATGGAGATAAAATATCCAACTTTATATTTCACTCCTGGGTCTCTGGGAATTCCTTCGGCATCAAGGTTTCTTGGCACATATGGAGTTTTTGAAGTTGTGGTATTTTCTTGAGCTGTTGCTATAGTATTAGATTGAATTGGCTGCTTTGTTTTTACAACCTTTTTTTGCCCAGTTTTTGGAGCGGCCAGTTTTGCTTTGTAAGGTATAATTGGCTTTTGTGTTACCACAGTAGTATCCACAATAGTGGTTTTTTTTACCTCTACAAGTTTTTTGGTAGCAGCTTTTTTTTGTACTATTTTTTTATCAGCCACAACTTTTTTTTCTTTTACTCCCCCCCGGTTTTGCAATGTTCCCCTTGGGACCACAACAGAAGATTTGCTTATGCTTGGTAATTTAATATTGCCAGCAAGATGAGATGGGGGTTTTCTGGTTTCTGCCATAACAGCAGCCTTACTACCAAGACGCTTCCACTCTCTTGCTGCACGTCTAATCTCAGCTATTTTGTTTTTAACTTTTTTGCCTTTTTCAGAGTTTGAACCATAGCGACGGTTTGTTATTGCTGATATTCGCTGATAAATATTAATAGCAAATGGAAAACGGTTTTGTCGTAGATCAATATCGGCAATTTTTGTCAAAACAGGGAGAATTTTTACATTATCCGGACCAAGCCTTATATCCATCATTCTTCTAACTTGATGAAGCAGAGGTTCAGCTTTGTTATATTCCCCAGAGGTTATATAAAAGTCTGCTAATTTCATCCTTTGGGTCACAGTGTTATAGTTTCTTGGGCCATAAGTATCAACTGCTGACCTGAGTTCATCCAATATGGCTGCTTCCTTCTGATAATATGAGTCAGAACCCAACACCATCATTGGTGACATTGTCAGCAACACTAAAACGTGCAGTATGATAATTTTTGGTAATTTCATGTTTTAGACTACAAATCCCTGGATAACCTGAATCAAACAGAATAATAATTCATCTTTATTTTCTGTCTCTTGATCGAAAAAGAAATTATTTTGAGATAACAAATTGTAACTCCATCCTACGTGAACGTCTGTTTCCTGTTTTTGGCAGTTCAGCCTTGATTTGAAACAGGGAGTTACCTTCTACATTTTTATATTTTAATAAATCTGGTCTAGCTGTCACAAGAGCTTGTAAAACCCTAAGGGACCTTGCCGTTGCCAATTTCCAGTTATAATTAAACCGCTCGGTCCCTACATTACCACCTCTTGAAAAAACTTTAAGATAGACACTGTTAAGAACAACTGGGCGGTCTGTTTTTTGGCAACTCTGCATTACCAGTTGGTCTGCATTGTTGCCATAACATAAAAAGACTTCAGCTAAAGCATCAGCCAAAACAGACATTTTACCTGCCTGCTCTTCTGAAAGCTCCGAAGAACCTAAAGCAAAGTCAAAAAATTGCGATAATTTCAATCCACTGTTTTTGGGATCAATTGTTGTTTCAATACCATATTGAGTCAAAGTTCTCTTTACATGTTTGGCAACATCCTGCTCACCAGCTTTTACAATAAATTACACCGATTTTAATGTCCCATCCCTGCCATAGCCCCTGCCCTTGGTATTCCCAGCCGGGCCAAGCCTGCTACTGACA
>JADFZS010000280.1 GCA_015232405.1 Magnetococcales bacterium
CATAAAAAATCTTAAAAGTTATCCCAATTAAAACACGCCCTGAATCTGCAAAATCAATAAAGGCAATATTAATTTTGTGATATGCACTTTCCATGCCGAATATAAAACAAAAAAAACAACCCCCAAAGGCTCTATTTTTTCAATGCACCTATTTTTCGTCTACACCGTGCAAATCTCGATCAACGCTAAAAGCTTGACTTTGCCATGGCTCTATCTTGACTTTCCAAGGCAGGAGTATCGCAAATGCATCTAAAGTTTAGGCTTGGGGGTGTCCGCTAAATATATGCCTCAGGTGTAAAACTTACCGATAATTTTGAGCGCACTGGTTGCTTGAGATTTGCCCTTATCTGCACATTTAATACCTTATCAAATTTGCATCTGATATGGCTCCAACATCCGCAATGTTCAATCAACAGCAACAGCCAGATGGCTTGGTTAAGCGGTTTGTCTGTACAACCCAAATACTTGATTATTCCCAAGTGTCGGCTTTTCAAGAAATCGACTAAAGAGAATACAAATGAAAAATTTCATTATTACACTTGACAAAATTTCTTACTTCTATAATTATGTTATCCATTGTTTAGCCTGTCAGATTGACAACTATTTAAGTTTAAATACTTTTCATTGTTATGGCTATCAGCAGCAAAAGAGAAAGAGAAAGTGAAAGTGAAAACCTGAAGGAACTAAAAATACCAGCCTTGCTTGGCTTTGGAAGCTTCACTTTTGCAGGAAGGTCAAGTGATTATGGGGTCGAATGTCCGCTTTTCCTAAAAGCGAACATTGGCTATACAGAGCCAATTTAGAGTATTTTTTGTGTTCGGTTTCCATGGCTTTTTTAAGCCTTTACGAACATAGATAGAGTCGCAAAAGATGAGTGGTTAGGAAACATCCTGCAATATCGGTATGGTTGATGACTTGGGGCTATGTGCGGTGGTTTTTGTAAAAGCGTACTATTAGTAAGGGCTTAGGAGAGACTGTGTTCTTGAGAATGCACCAGATTCCTTGCTAAATCTTCAAAATTTCCGTTAATATTGCATATTTTAATATCTTACGACTTATAGCCTGGGGGAAAATCAATGTCTAATAGTAACGAAAGCACTGATCTTATCATGGAAAAGGTTTTTGATGAGATTAATCTGATTTTGAAAAAGCACGGCTTTGATGAGGTTGTAGAGGAAATACGCTTGGTTTCGATCAAGGAGAATGAGAATGCTATGCAAAAAATAAGAGACGAGAATAAGTATTGTGGGTTATGTTGTAGAACCACTTCTTCTGGGCGTAGAGTGTGTAGTCGTTGCTGTTACGCATAGGTAGTTCCCGTCTGGGAACTAGATAGGGGCGATCTAGTGAAATCAAGAATAATTTTGTATTTAGTTGCATTTTTTTTCCCTTCTATAGCCTTTTCAGATGTATGCAAGTCGAGTGATTACTCAAAATGCGAAAGGGGGGATGTAATTGAAGTCATAAGCACTGAAGTAGCGTATGTATGCAACTTTGATAAAAACATCTTTCCTGTATACATATATAACAACGAATCACCATCATACTCTCTCGTTGTTTGTACTTATATAGGTAAACGACGAACAATGAGAGACACACAGTAAAACAACATTCAACCTATTTTTTAACGTAAATTTTTTTAAGGTGAGAAAAATGAGTGATAAAGTTAATGGATTCATAATAAGCTTGAGTGATGGAACTAAAATTGATGCAATTCCAAATAAAAAAGGAATGTTTTCTCTTGATATTGGTGATTCTTCCATTTTAATTAAAGATGGAGAAGTCATTATCGAAGGAGACGCATCTAACTATGCTTTTACATCTGAAATAGTAAAAGTTGAGCCAACTAATATACTCTCACCAAGTGATGATAGCATGACGGTCAAATCTGTTTCCGAAACTAAAGGAAACACAGGAATTTTGAAACGATGCATCACGTGTGGGCCACGCTATTATTGTATTACTAATGGCTGCGCAAATACACCGTGTGGATGGATTTGTGATTAATTATAATACTCTAAAATAGTTCTTTATGATATTGGGGCTAAAGAAGCAACAATGGTTTAACCATTAACCTGTCCATTTACTGTTTTTATGATCAGGGAAACCATAAGGGCACATGTTGATTTGGTATGTCAGGGCTATGTTCTCTGGAGTTACGTTGTCTTGCCTCGCATGCAACAGATTGGGATGAGAAGAAAATGTCTGAAAATTTCAGCAAACTGAGCTGGGAAACAATAGAAAAGCAATCTTCCGGCACAGATGATAACCGATGGTACAGCATAATTAAAAGAGCGCGCATACATGGTGGCTGGCTTGTTTATGCTGGATCATATTCCCGTGAAAAACTAGAGTGGGGACATGAGGGCGGAGTTGGCATTGGAACAGGCTTGGGTGAAGGGTTGGGCCTGACCTTTATTCCTGACCGAGATCATCAATGGCAACTACAATAGTAAGGAAAGAAAAACATGTCTGTTTGGAAATATGTATCTGTTCAGCTGCCAAAAGAAAAAGAGTGTACTGAGGCTCTTAAATGTGAGAAAACCCGTGCTGGGGAATTGGTTGGGACAGGAATTTTTCATGCCCCTGCACCAGATGTAGGGATTATGGAAACACGAATCGTGCTCTCAAGCTAAGCGATCACTTACCAAGAATGCGCCAAACGCGCCAAAGGTTCTCTTAATGGACCCCATAGTCAAGAAAAAAATGACGAACCCCTTGTTTTGGGCCGTTTTCCACATTTCCACAGGCCAAGGGACCCTATACAGTCCCTCACAGGGCCTGTGGGATTGTGGTAAACGGCCCAAGACCGCAGAACCACACGTAACTGCGTTTCTTTCCTTAAAATCTTGGAAAGTCGCCTATCTCTTATTCGTGTTTCAATGCATCAAGTACCTTATTCGGTACCTTCAAAAAAATGGGATCGCCATTTGCACTTACGCGGTTTAAAAATACGCCGACCTTGGGCCGCGACCCCTAAAACTAAAGCGATTGGAACTTCAAGCCACTTTCGCAGCTAGCGGTACACCAAGACTTCGATACCAAAGGCGCACAGCAAGTTTTCTAGCCAGGGCTACAATGGCTTTCTGAGATAACCCGGTATGTCCGAGAATCCGCTTATAAAACTCACGAGCTGATGTATCTTTACCAATCCAACTCCAGGCCGCTTCAATTAAAAGGCTGCGTAGCCGTCGTTGACCAACCGGTGGAAGCTTCCCATGTTTTTTTTGTTCACCACTTTGTCGAACCATGGGGGCTAATCCCAAATATGATGTCACCTGTCCACTATTTTGAAAACATTCATGACGAAACATCTCGGCAGCAAATACCGTTGATACCACAAAACCAACACCATCCTGACTTTGAAGACGCTTCATTCGTTCCTTACCACAAACCTTGAATGAATGATTTTCCATGCATTTATGCAATAGTCGTAACTCACCTATTAAGAAATCCATTTCACGCATTAAACTACCCATGGTATCTCGTGTTGCTGACTCCAACTTTATCTGACGCAAGGTTTTCACAGCATTTTTACTCCATGAATCAATTCCAGCTGACTCAGTTATACCATGAAACAATAGCAGTGACAGAATGCGTTGTTTGGCTTTTCTAAGTGAATCAACTGCACTATTGCGCCGTCTGGTCAGATCTCGAAAGGCCTCTTCCTCTTCACTGGGAATGGCAATCGGTTTCAATAGGCCCTTTTTAGCGAAATCAGCCAGTTTGCGGCAATCCAGACGGTCAGTCTTGGCACTAGTGGCTACCGGCCTGGGAATGCGACTGGGAGCTGCCACAATGACTTAAAATCCAGCCTTTTTCAAAGCCCGCGCCAACCAAAAGCCTGTCGGACCGGCCTCGTAGGCTATCCGCCCAATGGTGATTCCCAACTTCTTCAGTTCCCGAATAAACCCGACCTTGTTCGGTGGTCTGACAAAAGTCAGCATTTCTCCGTCAAGCCTCAACAGAGCCACGCTCCAACTCTTTTTGTGTACATCAATACCGATGTACCACAATCCTTGCCGAAATTGCTCAACAAACCTATCAATATTTGATACTCTGTTCCTCACCATGTCGGCCTCCTGTCTGGTTAGAGTTCCCCTAACTATTTCTACCGGTATTATATGCCGGTTCTGGGGAGAGGCCTACATGGTATTTGCATTGCTGCAAAATGGATACCCTCGGTCTTCAAGGACCATGACACGGTTGTTAAACGTTTCCAAGACGCCAAGAAGAATAAGACTTTGTGCTCCGTTTTCATCCTCCTCCGGGAGGGGGTCGGGATACTTGTTCCCCCTGGCATTGCTCATGTGATGGTTGGAGTAACTAGTGTCGGTAGCATAAAGATTGAGGTCTACAAGAGGAACCAACCTTTCGCTTTTCAACCAGCTTTTTTCACTACCAGAATAATCGTGTTAGCCCCCAATGAAAAGCGATGGTATGGACCCTAAAGGGGCGAGGGTCCACATACTTGCATAAAAGGGGATTATTTTTAATATGTTATTTTGATTGGCGAATGATGCCTTCTCTGTGCGCTTCTACGAAAAAAACATAGGATCAATTTCCTTTCTCGGAATGTCCCTATTGGTAAAAACAGACATGCACCCGGCTCCGCAACCCATTATAAAAACACCATTTTTTACCATCTCCCAAAATAACCTTACTAAAAATGCCAGCTTTTGTAGAATTCGGCCAGATAGCAGACATTAAAAACCATATATTAAACCCCTTATGAAGTTCAACACCAATTCACCCATCCTGGTTGATCTGGGCGATTAGCTCATTTCGGACCTTGAATGCCTTGGCGGTGTCGACCTGGCAGGTTCCAGCTCCTGAGTGGCCGCCGCCGCCGTAGCGTAGGCAGAGTTCGCCAATCATTGTGTTTGAGGTGCGGTTGAATATTGAGCGGCCCAG
>JADFZS010000281.1 GCA_015232405.1 Magnetococcales bacterium
TAGGGTTCGCCACGACATAGCTGTAACGCCGTCTTTGTCAAAGGCGCACCCGCCAAGCCAAAATCCAGCGCATTCATATACAATAATTCTGCTACAAACCATTGGCAGGGGTTTTTACCAACTTTCCCCTTGACGCACTCACCAAAGAAAGATAGCTTTTCTCGGTGCTGACCGGGCGGTTAGCTCAGCGGGAGAGCACTACCCTGACACGGTAGGGGTCACAAGTTCAATCCTTGTACCGCCCACCATTTTTCATCCAATCATATCAGACACTTCAACGGCTTCCTCCGGAAATCTCCTCGGAAGCCGTTTTTGTTGATAATACCCATAGTAGTACCAAATAAGATCAAGTTCAGATTGAATCCAGCCTGACATTCCCCACCAGATTATCAAGTAACGCCACCGCGGGATACCGTCTTATCTCTCACAAAACGGTAAATTTGCTCGATAAACGATTTTGTGCTGTATGGATGGTTCCCTATGGTAGCAGCCTGGATCTGGAGCCCGATCGAATCAGGTCGGCCATTCGGATATTACAGAAGGCTGTTCAGGGTATCCATCGTCACCATTCTCGCAAAGTTGGGAATGGTGACGATGGCGGGACATCACTTGACGCAAAATGCAAACCGCTCAAAAAAGTGTGGTGTTCCATTGGCACATGTAATCGTATATTTAAATCCAACAGGGGGTATCTGTTGCTTGACACATGTTGCCGTCCCAGAAGCACGGCAAATCCCAGGCGAGTAAGGCATTGGTGTCGGCTGAACAAACCCAACCCCGGAAATATGCGAACCCACCGGGCCGGGAAGACCCTGCGGACCTTGCGAACCCTGCTCTCCCTGTGGACCTTGCTCTCCCTGTGGACCTTGCGCCCCTGGCAGACCTTGTTCTCCCTGGGGACCCTGAAGACCGGCAACACCTTGTATGTTCCAGCTGACAAATCGTTCGTTGTCAGAGCAATCCGTACCGTTTGCCACCAAGCGTAGGGCGCCACTTTCATTGTGCGCACAAGCTGAGAGCAGCTCATCTGCCTGCGCTTCAAGGAAACCGCCTCCTGACAAAGCAAGAGCAATAGAGAGCACTGTTAAACATTTTTTCATTTATCACATCCTTAAAAAAAGTGTCGTCTGCGGCAAAAGGGGTGGGTTCATATACGGTTGTCCTGCTTGAAAATGCTATCGCCGCCAAAACAGATCTTCAGTGGACATGAAATCTGTCCTGATGGCAAGTTGATTTTGGTGAAAATGATGACTCTCTTGCAGCTTGGAGGTAAGCGGCAGAAAAAATCCGGGCGAAAACCTGCTCAACTCCAACTCTTGGGTATGGTGACGCTTCCACCAACGAAAGCCGCTCCAGAGGCTTGTAAAAACGCCAGCCTTGAGGCTGTGTTATCTTTCCTGCGCTTACTTTTCAGCTATTTGCCTCTTGCAAAACTCCTCTCCCCAATACCTTCAATAGCCTCTGGCCTTGCCGCACCATTGGCCCCATATTGGAAAAACCTGCAACTGAAATGAATGGTCAATCTCTTCCGGCCAAAGTTGATTCCGACAAAAACCAGCCTCTATCACAGACTCACACCATTTCCAGTTCAATTTGTGACTAGGCGACAAGGATGACAGCAAGAGACACTGCAACCAGTACGGCGCAGGAGCCTAAGACGGAGCCAACGACGTCACAGATTGAACTGGAATTGTTATCACGAGGTGCGAGATATCCCTACGTGCAAGCTGTTTGTTGAGGCACTGGTAGCAGGAAAAATATAAGGAGAGGCTTGATCAGCTTTGGGAGTTGTTGCAATGTGTCCGCTCTTATGGTGACGCAGCCGGTCAAAGGCGGTACTGAATGTTTTGGCTTGCCCGGGCCTACCAATCCGACAGTAATGGCATACAAGCCAAAATTGTCGGCGTTGCTGTTTTCATAATCTGTATAATTCAGCCTGAAGCCCCCTGAGCCAACCATTTGTCGATTATCGGCATCATTTGATAGTCTGTCACATAGCCAGAAGCCAGAGCAGTTATAATGTAAGTGGAATATAAGATGACGCTAGCAACAAACCAGTGGAATCAGATCCCCGACATCCTGGAGATCGATGAGCTCAAGCCCAGCGGAAAAATCCAGAATCAACATGGCTCTGGATACATATTCATGCGGGGCAACAATTTCCTCCGCCTCTTTCAAAGCGGTCGTTTCGAGCTATGCGCAGATGGCTATGGCATGCAATCCATTACTTCTGGAAAGCTTGATTTTGCCGGTCGAAAACTCATGGCCCTGGTTGACCTTATGGAGATATTAGAGCGTGATGGCGGCGACCCTGTGATCACCTGTCCGCCACAAAAGTCAGTGGCAGAAGGGGTGACAAGGCACAACTGGCGTCCACTGGACAACTATCCTGACGCACCAAAATTATCCGACCCTTCTAATGATACAGGCTACGATTACAGGCACTATCCGGGCCGTGCGCATAAACTACTACCAAGATTGATTTGGTTAGCGCCGGAACAGGACCTCTTCCACCCCTCTGTTGCCACAGCGGATATCATTGAGTTGTTCGTGGTAATGAAAGAAACCCATCGCAACCAGTACATGGTGCAGACCAGCCATACGGGACGTATGCGCCAGTTACTGCAGAGCAAGGAGTTTCATCAGCGTATCGGCAAATGCCCTTCCAACATATGGGTCGGCGCCTCTATTGCAGACCAGGCCATGACTGAACAGTGCATACCTGATCTTCTCGCCACTGCAGCCGCTCATCGATTTATTTCTGCCAGACCCCTGTCCGGATCGGTTGATTTTACCAGGGTTTTAAAGGCGTCTGGAGGTTCGTGGGATGAGGTGTCATGGCTGATAGTTGGTAATGGCCCAGGGTTAAAAGATGACCCCATACATCCTACATGGATCAAATCACTTGCTAGAGAGTGTAGCCAATATGGGGTTCCAATGATGTTTACCGGATGGGGCAAATATCGTCCATGCCGATTAGAACATGAACCTGCTGAGACATCCATTTGTCTCTGTGGCCACTCTTTGAGCATGGAAGACAGTCAACCGCACAATTGCCGCTTCTCTGTTAACGGGCAATCGGAGTCGGGTTGGGTCAGGATGCGTACCAGTCGGAGCGCTTCCACCGCTATTGAGATGAACGACGGCGAACGAATTGAAGAAATCCCCGTGCAGTTACTTGACCTCATTGCACAGAATCCTCCACCTTCGTCGGACAGAGAAATACCAGCCTTGGCGTCAGATACCTAAGCGTGTTGACTTCTCATCTGGAAAGCATGAGTTGGCGGCTATTGCTGACCGCAGGAACAAAAACCACCGAGACTAAAACGTGACCAACTCCCGTCAATTCCTGTCATATCCTGTCACGTTTGCAACGAGTCTATTGATGTAAGCGGTTGATATTATATAATTATAAAATCAAATGATTCCCCTGACACGGTAGGGTCCAAAAGTTCAATCCTTGTACCGCCCACCTTTTTTTTCAGAAAAATAATGAATAGTGTAACGGCTTCCTGGGGATACTCTTCGGAAGCCGTTTATTATTTGCACAAACTTTATAAAAAAACTGGCGTATGGTTTAGAGTGAAACAACCATCCCCCAGTATTCAGCAGGAATTGTATTCAACCAGAATCTTTCAGTCGCAGTTCGAAACCTTCCGTGCCGTCCGGCAGATCTTTCTTGACTACCAACCCTTTTTCGATCATTTCATCCAACCGCTGCTCAAGATAATGCTGGACGTATCTTTCCGGTCGCAGAAAACCATCCGATGCGATGTGGTCCAGATAATTTTTCACTATATCCTTTTTCAACTCTTCAGGCATGCTTGGAGGCAGACCACTCATCACCCACTCTTTCATCTCTTCTATAGCGCCTTGGTTTGGAAAAGTGATTTTGGTCTTGTCTTCTTCCATTTTGCGCATTATTTCCTGGTCGTTTTCTGCATTGCCCATGGCAATTTTCTCCTATCAAATCGGACTGTCTTTAAACTTCCCATTAAGGATTGAGCAAGTGGCAATCCATAAAGTTGCATGGGAAGAGCACTCTCCAACCAAGAAACTGTGAGTCACTTGGCTCTTAACCCGCACTCTTCGTGCAGCATGCTAGTTAAACTTTTCCAACTCATCTCCCCAGCCGGCAAAAGTCCACCCAACCTAACCAACACCACCCTTTAAGGCAAGCAGAAGTGGACAGCTTACAGCAGACAAGCCGCACCCAACATGATATGAGCAGAAATTCTCATGGGGTTGCCTCTCTGCTTTTTCAGGTGATTGAGTTGGTATTGGGCGGTTTGGCAGGGAGTTGGCGCCAACAATCATCTCATCCCAAATTTACGTTAAAACACAACTCGCGTTCTGGCATAGCTCAGAAGCCATTTATCAGACAAATATCCGGCTTAACCTTGACAAGGGGTAAAAAGAGGTAGAGTGTTGCCCTCCCCCGGACGTACTCTTCCCATTTACCATCAACAAAAATCGGCAGCGTTCGGTATTGGGCCGATCTTTTTGATATTTCTAGTAGAACATAAGGATATTTGTGTCTGATTTTTCCGCTTTACCCCTGATCCCCTCTTTGCATACCACGTTACGCAACATAGGCTTCCAAAAACCCACACCAATACAAACCCAGGCTATACCGCCACTGCTCCAAGGAGCGGACCTACTGGGCATAGCTCAGACCGGCAGAAAACTCAAGGTGATGATGAGAAGGGCAAAGAACAAAGACGGCCCCACTTCACAGGCGGACTTGCCTATTAAAAACCACCGAGTTTTATCATCCAGTTCCTCGTCATGATATTTTTTAT
>JADFZS010000282.1 GCA_015232405.1 Magnetococcales bacterium
AACCGGTGAAAGTTACGGGAAAAAATCCTGATGACGTTTTTAAACTCTTCAATAAGTTAGCGGACCGCCTGGATATTTTGGCATCCAATAGCGGGATATCGAAGGTATCGCGTATCCAAATAGAAAAAGAGAAAGCCATACCGGCGGAAGTTTATATTATGAATGGCAACTTGTTGGATGCAATGGTGCGAATAGTCAAATCTTCCAGGCCCAATATGGTTTTGGGTGATCTATATAAAACCAACAATGTGACGACGACAAAAACCCCAAGTGACGTGTTTGGCTTGGGAGAGTTGGCGTTACGGAAAGTCAACATTATTCTGGCAGGAAACAAGGAATAAAAAATGTTCAACCCTGACTTTTCCGCAATCAAAAAATATTTTTCCCCTGTGGCGATCCCCGCTTCTCGAACGGGGTTGGGTATCCAATTTTTTCTTTTGATTTTTGTTATTACATTTTTATCTTTGGGCAGCATTGATCGGGTACGGCAATCTTTGCAACTAACCGAGAAAATATCAGGACTGAGAGTTCCAACTTCCCAATATAGCTTGAGCATGGTTAACGGTGTCAATGGGGCTTTGGCAGCATTGCGTGGCTGGATGCTTATTGGCGAAGAGCATTTTAAGGATAATCGGGCTCATATTTGGAAAGAACAGATCCATGGACCACTAAAGAGTATGAAAAACATCTCAACACAGTGGACTGATCCCAACAATCTGGCCATTTTGAAGCAGATTGAAAAGTTGATACCGGATTTTGAAAAAATTCAGCAGGATATTGAGGATATTGCCCATACCAATAATAATGTACCTGCCATGCAACTATTGGTTGACCAAGCAATTCCACTTGCTGAAATAATGAGCCAAAACATACACCTGATGATAAAACATGAAAACCAACTGCCTGCTACTCCAGGACGGAAAACACTGTTGGGTATTATGGCCAATGTTAACGGTTCCATTGGCATGTTCCTAGAAAAATTACGCGACTATTTGATTTCTGGTGATAGCAAGAGCAAGTCTGAGTTTTATAAATATTGGAATGCGTGCCGGGAGTGGTTTAGTAAACTGAACGCTAACAGACATCTCCTAACCTCAGAGCAAAACAGATCCTATGAAGCTCTGGACCTTGCCCACGCCAATTTTTTACCATTTCCCGAAAAATTGATAAAAATGCGTGAGAAGGCTGACTGGAATATTGCCTTGCACTTGCTCAGGACAAAGGCAGCACCAATGGGGAAAAGGCTGGTTATGCTGCTACAGGAGATGGCGCATAGTCAGAAACAACAGCTAAATGATGACGTGGTCAGTATAACCCGCATGAATCGGCTGTTGAGTTTCATGCTCTGGGGCCTATTCCTGGGGGGCATTATTTTGGCTTTCGTCCTTACCCGCTATATTTCCAAGGAAAAAATTCGTCAAATGGAGTTGGAGTTGGAGAAGGAGCATGTTGACATATTGTCCGGATGCTCTGGGTTGAGGGAAACATGTGATGTGGCCCTGCGAAGATTATGCAAAGACCACGGAGCGGTGATCGGGCTGCTCTATTATCAGGACAAATCCACCAACAAACTGCATCTTGGCGGTTTATACGGCAAGGAGGCCAGCAAGGTGGAAAGTACAATTGTCAGTGGTGACGGTATATTGGGACAGACGTTTATAAACAAGACGGTTAACAATATTGATTATGCACCTACGGGAGAAATTATTAATGCGGGCAGCCTGCCGATCATGCCCAAACAGTTATTGACCTTTCCAATTATGTATAACAGTGAGGTAATTGGCGTTGTTCAGTTTGCCTGCCTAATTAAGCAAAAAACATCAGAAATAGATAGCATTATACGCAAACTTCAGACTACCGGGCGTTTTATTCATGATGCCATTCTTGTTGAAAAGGTCAGTCGACAACTTGAACTGCTTGATCAACGCATAATAACCTCCTCCACTGATCGTGATGGGGTGATTACCATGGTCAGCTCAGCCTTTGCAGATATCAGCGGCTACAGCAAGGAGGAGATGATTGGGCGCAATCATAGACTGGTAAGGCATCCTGATATGGATGCAACCATGTTTAAAACCCTTTGGAAAGATATTTCTTCCGGCAAAGAGTGGCATGGTGAAATCAAAAACTTGAAAAAAGATGGTGGTCATTATTGGGTGGATGCCTGGATCTCTCCTGATTATGATCTCTTTGGCAATATTACCGGGTTTACAGCCGTACGCAGTGATATCACGGATAAAAAGAAGATTGAAGAGCTATCCATAACCGATAGCCTTACCGGACTTTTCAATCGCCGCCATTTTGACTCTCTTTTTCAACATCAGTTGGATGTCGCCCGTCGAGATCGCAAAGCAATGGCATTTGCCATTATGGATATCGACTTTTTCAAACTCTACAATGACAATTATGGGCATCAAAAGGGGGATAAAACCCTGCAACAGGTGGCTGGTGCCTTAAATAAATGTGCAAAGCGTCCCCAAGACTATGCCTTTCGCCTTGGCGGAGAAGAGTTTGGGATACTGTTTGTGGCCGACGACATAAAGGGCACCATTTGTTTTGGTAAAAGTATAAACACAGCCATTTCCAAACTGCAGATTCCACATGCATACAGCAAGGTTTCTCAATTTGTCAGCATTTCCATAGGGGTGATTTTTATTCCCCACAACTCTTCACTGGATGTCACGGCTCTCTACAAGTATGCTGACCAGCAACTCTATAAGGCCAAAGAGAGTGGGCGCAATCAGGTAGCCTGTCTGGAAATAGCAGAAGGCATGCTGTAAAACATTTTAAACTCCTGCCAATATCACAAACAAACCGCCTGGAATGATAATAACAAGCGGTTCAGGTCGTGCTGCCAGACATCTGACATATACGTTAGTAACCGATAGTATACATATTTTTGATTGACCATTGTACAAATACTGACTATAAATACCAGCAACACTACTACACACAAAATATTGTTAAATAATATTCACAGATTTTACTGAAATTTTCAGTAAAATTTTTTTAAGGCTGGTTCGGTGAACCATATACTTTTGTATTCCAGATCATTAAGCTTTTCCACCCGCTTTACCGATCATATTCAAAGCTCAACGACGGCGTTGGTGTTGGCTGCAAACTCATTGCAGACAGTCAAGGAGCAACTGCAGATGGCTCCTGCCAAGTTCAGCTTTTGTATTTTGGATATGGAAAACTCCGGTAGACTTCAAGAAGAGTTAAGCCGCTCGCTGCTAGCCAGCGAGGTTCCAACCATCATTCTTTCCGAAACATATCAAGGCGATCTGGCAGAGGATGTCTATTCACGGGGGCTGTTTGACTATTTTGCCAAGGATGATATTTTTTTGCTTGATGCGGTGGTCAAGGCGATCCATCGCTATCAAAAAAACTGCAACAAGGATATTTTGGTCCTCGAAAAAGGGAGCGTGCAAAATTTCCAGATAAGCCGACACCTGGCACGGCACGGCTTTACCGTGCGCACTGCGGCCAACAGCCAATCCGCTCTGCATCTGCTAAAGCAGTTTACCACCGACCTGCTGCTGGTTGACTTTGGCTCTGCCAGATTGGATGGTATTAAATTTTTACAAACAGTTCGCAGGCTTTATTCTCGCTACCAGCTTGGGGTCATGGGTCTGTTTGCCAAAGATGCGCAACATGCCGTGGGAGAGTGGCTGAAAAATGGGGCAAACGATTTTTTGACCCAACCGTTACGATTGCAGGAGTTGCTGTTTCGCTGTGAACAAACTTTGGAAAGCCAGGAACAATATGCGGATCTGTCACAACTGGCCCAACTTCAGGAACATATCGCCGACAGCATAATCGAGGCGATAATCACCACAGATGAAAATGGCAGGGTTTTGCACTGCAACAGTGCCGCCGAAATTATATTTGGCTTTCCGGTTGATGAGGTCATCGGCAAGCATGTTGCCGACTATATCGCCCCCCCAAGCCACCAGGAACAGCTCAAGACGGCACTCAACCGCTACACAGGCTCTGAAACCGTGCCCAACCAGCCCAAACAACGTATTGCAATTCCTGGACAACATGCCAACGAGACCATCCTTGACCTGGAGATGACCATCTCCTTGACCCGTCACCATGATAAAAATAGGTTTATACTGTTTATCAATGATGTCACATCCAAAAAACAGCTAAAGAACGCGCTCCAAGAGACACTGGAGGTTGCCGAGGCATCCAATGCGCACATAAAGGGTTTTTTGAGCAATATCAGCCGGGAAATACGCAGCCCGATGGATGCCGTTCTCGGCTATACCGATCTTGCGCTGACCTCTGCCCTGACCCCAAAAACCATCGCATATCTTGACAAAATTGAAAATTCATCCCGCTCCATGATGGGTATAATAAACAATATACTTGAATATTCAAATATATGGGCCGGCACATTAAAGCTAAACCTGGGCAAGTTTGATCTGCATAACCTTTTTGAGCGATTGGCAGATCTATTCAGCAAACAGGTGGCCGAAAAAAAATTGGAGTTGGCCCTGCTGATCCCTGCCGACCATGAGCAGGTGTTGATTGGTGACGTGGTACGAATAGAGCAGATATTGATCAACCTGATAAGAAATGCGATCAAATTTACCACAAAGGGCGGCATAACCGTTGCGGTCAAGCCCCAAAAAACTGCAAACCAAAGCGTTATACTGCATTTTACCGTGGAAGATAGCGGCATGGGTATATCTCCCGAATATCT
>JADFZS010000283.1 GCA_015232405.1 Magnetococcales bacterium
AGTGTCTGCTTCAGCTGGAGTGTCTGCTTCAGCTGGAGTGTCTGCTTCAGCTGGAGTGTCTGCTTCAGCTGGAGTGTCTGCTTCAGCTGGAGTGTTTGCTTCAGCT
Source organism: Magnetococcales bacterium (assembly GCA_015232405.1). GTDB lineage: Bacteria > Pseudomonadota > Magnetococcia > Magnetococcales > JADFYX01. The sequence continues at coordinate 107 of JADFZS010000283.1, forward strand.
GGTGTGTCTGCTTCAGCTGGATCACCTACTGCAGATTTACCACTTTGATCATCAAAAATCTTCATCTCTCAATCTCCTCTACACTAAAAAAATATCTGGTATTGGTGCTAACCAACAATGAAAAACACTTCATTCCAGACAATAACAATGTGCAGTAAACTAATATTTTTCCGACACTGCGTCAACGTTTATATACTTGATATTTATGAGTTTTTCCTTGTATGCACACATTGTATATCACTCCCATATTTTGTATATAGAGATTGTATATACCCACGATTATAACGATATTAAAAAAAGTAAAACACCATTAACATCAAATCACGTTACAAGCTTCATTACGGTTGCTTACATAATTTTAACGCATATTTATAATTTTACTTTTACATATATTTCTTAAACTTATAAAGATATTCCGGTACATAAATACCAAGGCGGCAGGACCGAGTCTTCTCAGAATAAAAATGATAAACTTGAGGTGAGAAAAAAATTGTATATCATCATTAAGTCAAATCAGAAGATTTGAACAGTAGGAAATAGTAATGAATCATAGAAACGGACACCTATATCTCTGAGCTTTTTTTTCTGGAATCGAAAAGTGTGGAATTATTCCCACATGGCCCCAACGAAAAGAAGAACCCACTCAACATGAAGGACATTTACGCCAAAAATGAAAATGGTAACAGCACTCAAGTTGCAAAGCTGCCAAGAAAAGGCTGGACAAAATCATGGTAAAAACGAATCCAAGATAGACACATAATGACTTCTAAACCAGAAAACAAACTCAGAGCACCATTAGTAGCTGCTTTATGGCGCGCCGTTTGGGCCCTTGAAGAGAGGAATAATATTCCCACAGATGATCGTATTGGGCTAGAAAACATGCATGATTGGGAACACTTCTCAGATAAGCCAATCCCTGATGAATACCGAATGGTACAAATTGGGAAGATCGTTCAAGATAAAACGACAACGTACGATATTAACAATGACTCTGAGGAAGGACCGACACATCTCAATAACCATACAAGGCTTATCTATTTTGCCCATCAATGGCTCATTGAAAAGCTTCTATATGATATGAGCAACAATACAACGGGTCCTGTTAGAGCATATGGAATTTACCGCCCTATATTCGATCCTGCCAATCCTTTTTGTACACTATCAGATACTAACCCAGTTGAGGTTCCTCCGTCTGCATGGCTTGAAGCAAGCCCACACTATAGCAAAAGTATATCCAGTCCGAGTATTTTCCACTACATGATTCAAGGACCACATCCTTATTGGGTAGAAATAGAGATTGAAATTCAAGATATTGAAAATTATTTATCTAATAATAATAAGGATATAACATATCCGAATATGAATAGAAACGAAGACTTCGATCTCACTGATGAATTTTTGAAAAATAATCTAAAATTAAAAACAAATCATGAAATTGAAACCCCAGATTATTCTAATAACACAAATAACAACAATATCACACAAGAAGAAAAGGATAACCCACCACATATCCAGCCTGAACCACTACAAATGCTGCCTGAGAATGGCGGAAAAAGATGGCTGTTCAAATTAGCATCTGAAGAATTTCTGGCAAAGGGAACATCAGAAGGCAAACCATTGAGGGGCTTTCGGATATGCGAACAGCTAATCAAAAATAATGGAAGAATCATACCTTTTGTTCTTCTTGACTTAATAGATAAGGGACCAAGCAAAGCTAAGCCTGGTGAAAAACGTGAAAAACGTAATCAAGAAATAACAGATTTACCAGCTCTGATTGAAACATCAGATATTGATTGGACTAAAGTAGAAAAAATATGGTTCCAACATCTGACAAACACCCCAAACGATGAACTCAATAATGCTTTTACCAACTTTTGGGACGTAGATTCTACAAACTTCTTACACGACATTAATGATACAGGTATTGATCGCAACGACCTTATAAAGTTACATCTTTGCAAGATGAAACTAACAGCTGAAATTAAATATGCTAAACAACTTCATAATGAACAACGGAGAATAATGTTAAAAAATTACAAGGAAGAAGTAACCACAAAAATACTTGAAGGAAGGACAGGAATATCAGATAAGATTAAAACAGCAATTAACTCAAAAAATAATCCTTCAACTCAACTAGTCTCTCGTGCTCTACAACTTGTAATTGAAAGCATCAGCCCAAACAGCATTATAAGGACCCACCATCTTGGAGATATGAGCACTCCAAGCAAAACTAAAGGAGGAATCCGCAGCATGACATTAGGCCTCTGTTATGATCCAAACCTAATCGAATATTAAAACAAGCTCTAATGACAGATGGCGAGGAATGTATACCAGATATTTTACGGCACCAGTTAATATAAAAGATATACCATGACCTAACTTTAATGACTCTATCCAACAACCATGTAGCTATAGATACCAAAAAATTACCTAGTAATTAAAGGTAAATAAAGAGTTAAGACTATTGGTCAAATAACTAACCAGACAACTCATCCGTTCCAATTAATCTTGTAACCCATGGGTTACAACAATATTTCCCTTGCCAGGCTTGGAAAAGGGCGGTTTGGTCGATAAGTCCACTCAAAACACGTCACCCCCCTCCCCCCAGTAGTGGAGAAGAACATAATTGATCTTTGTCTTAAAGCCTATGGCCAGGGTTACCGAATCCATGGATTACTATTAACCTTACTGAACAAGAATATCTTGAATAAGACTCCGTGTGTTTCGGTGGCTGGGACGCCATACAGAGCTGTAGTGGCCGCATTTTCTAGATCTTATCATCATTCTTGATGTACGCCTTTTCGAAATTTACGATCTTTTTTCAGATACCACTCTCGGCTCATTGCTTCCCCACGATTGATGTAACGTTCTGCGTACAGAAGAGACCAGCTTCGCCCCTTGGTTGAGAGAGCTCCTTTTCCAGTGTTGTGCTCATCCAGTCGCCTTTCCAGGTCAGTTGTCCAGCCTACATAGGTAAGCCGCCCACCTATTCCATCACTGCCCAGAATGTAGACAAAGCTGGTATCGTCCGTTTTCTTCATTTAGTTTGGCTCACTACTTGGACAGGTATAATAATTATCGACTACTCTTTCTTCTTTAGGATAACGATGGAGTTATAGAGTTGGGTAATGTGGTGGAATTTCACTCTACAATGAGGTTGGCCACTTCCAACCGTTCTCTTTTGCTTTGCGGTAAAGTGTACTGAGGGTTATTACGTTACTCTTCTCTGTGCTGAAAGATTTCCATTTGTTCTTTGCGTCTTTTTTATTGTATTTGTTTGAGCAGTTTTCACTCCACCTTACCCAAATCTTAAAAGCCTGTTTCCACCCTGTCGAATGCAGCGCCATCCCAGTATTGAGCCAATCTAGATATTCCTCACCTGGCACTTTTTCTAAAGCCGATTCGACCAGTTTACGGTCCCAATCTGTCATAAGCTTGCCGGGACCTGCATAAACTATATTGAATGGCGGTGGTGTCGAATCGATATTAAAGGTATTTATGAACTCATCATGGCCATAAGGAGAGCCATCGCTGGCCTCAATGACTCGAGATAGGAATGGTTTGCCCTTTTGGTGGACGAAGCCTGGAAGACGCATCACCCTTTGGAGAGATTTTTCTCCTGTATCACCATTGTATTTTTCGGCTAAGCCTGTTTGAACAGGAGAAAACTCTTCCAACGGTACGTCATTCACGAGCCAATAAGCATGGTATTTCCCTGGACTTGATTCGACAATAATATGGGGCTTTAATGGGGCCTTATTAACATTTTCAAGAGAAGACGCACCATCCTTGTCAAGATCGACAAAGAACGCCCTGACTCGTTTAACATTCTCAGCTTTTGTTCCTATGCCATCTCCGGCGTTTATCATGACATGTATGCTGACTCCTGCACTATTCTGAGAGGTCAACTCTTTCCAGTATTTAGATAATGTTCCGTGGCGGAATTGTGGAGGGATGTTTGCTCCTCCGGCTTCACTATATGTTTGGAAGGAAATATCATTTTTAGCAGTGAGCCTAGTTAAGAATGCATTCGCAATAACAAAGTCAGGCGAGATCAACTTTAGTTCTCCGAAAAATTAAGACCTTCATAAATTCATAGATATTTAAAACTGATTTTAATAGGATTGTTATCAATTCAAAGAACCATATGGAGGCTAGTAGTATCAACAAGATGGTAGAGGTTAATGCTTAATAAATATATAATATTTTCTTTAACACCCTAAACACATGATCTATTATAAACAAGTAAAAATGATAAGATATTATACTATCATATAAATCAAACTAACTAATATTACTAGTCTTAAGCACTAGCTTTAAACATGGTTAGTGGAGGAAAAATAGGCTTGTAAGGAGAATTAATAGATCTCAGTCTTGGCTTCTCAAATGATACTCATCTCCTCAAATCTAAAATCGTAGTATAGCTGGCTTCTTTTATTATATTGAACAGTACTTATTTCAATGTGTATGACTGTAGTGAAGCTTAATATTGCTAAATATCACTGGATTGGATAAATCTGATTTCAAGAGGGTCTATAAAAAATATTTCCCATGCTATCTATCAAAGTCTCTATCTGTAGAGGTTTAA
>JADFZS010000284.1 GCA_015232405.1 Magnetococcales bacterium
TGTATGATTATCAGGGGAGTGCCATATGGAAGTTGCCGATTGCATCTGAAGCGATAGGGGTCAATATAAGTGCCAACAAAAAGGTTGTTGTAGCTGCACATGCCGATGGTACCATTCGCTGGTATACCTTTTCTCAGGGTAGACATTTTTTATCTCTCTTTCCGCACCGGGATAAAAAACGCTGGATTGTCTGGACTCCAGACAACTATTTTGCCGCCTCCCCTGCCGGTGAAGGGCTCATAGGCTGGCATCAAAACAACGGCCCCGAAAAAACGGCAAAATTCATCTCCGCCGCAGAAGTCCGCAACAAATATTTCCGACCTGATGTGATCAAGGCTCTGTTTGGTGGGTAGGAAAATCACATTTTTTCAAGCTTTATTTTGTAGTTTGATGGTTGATAACGCTTAAAAATTTTATTCTCAAGTAATATTTAAAAAATGCACATGAGCTTCGCTTAAATTGTATTGGGCAAAATCAAAATTGCCATGGAGAATTATACTTGCCTGGTGCATTATTTATATATATGAATATAATACGGTGGCGTGGGAGGGATAGATTGGGCAGAAAAAAGGGCGTGTTAGCTGGTGCTTGCTAAACTCCACCTTAAACATCGGGGATCATTATCTTTTAAGGAGTAGAACATGTGGGGCAACCTTAGTATTGGTAAAAAAATATTAGCGGGAATTGGAACTGTTCTGATATTGCTGATAGTCGTCAGCATCTGGTCCCTTAAGGGGATTGCCCAGATGGAAGAAGATGGTTTGGAGGTGGTAGAAGGTAATAGGTTGAAGGGAGAGATTTTGCAGCGTGAGGTAGACCATCTGAATTGGGTAAATAGGGTAAGTGCCTTCATTACCAACCAGGAAGTCAAGGAAATAGGCGTTCAACTTGATCATACCAAATGTGGTTTTGGCAAGTGGTATTATGGCGAAGGCAGGCAAAAGGCGGAAGAATTGGTTCCGCAGTTGCGGCCAATCCTGGATGCGGTGGGAGAGCCTCACAAACTGTTGCATGAATCAGCAAAAAAAATTAAGTCGGTCTACAAAGATGCTGACCCAAGTTTGCCTGGCTTTTTGGCTCAAAAAGAGGCTGACCACTTGTCGTGGTCGGAAAAAGTACAGGCGGCCATTTTAGCGGCTAAACAGGATCTGACCGTTCAACTCGACCCGACTAAGTGTTCTATGGGGCGTTTCATTTATGGTGACGGTGGCAAAAAGATGGTGGAGTCCGATTCCCGCCTAGCTGGTTTTATGAAGGCTCTAGAGCCGGAACATCGCCATTTGCACGAGGCAGGTAAAAAAGTACAGGGTGCTTTGAGAGGTGGAGATGTTGAGCTAGCCAAGTCTATCTACCAAGGTGAAATCACAGAGACTCTGGCGCATGTGCGAGATCATCTCCACCAAATGCAGCAACATTCTGCCGATGCCATGGCAGGGAGGAGAGAGGCTGAAATAATTTTTGCAACTGATACTCAACTCCAACTAAATGCGGTCAAAAGCAGTTTTCATAGGATGATCAGTACAGCCTCAGAAAATATTTTGACTGAGGAGCAAATGTTGGCCAACGCTGCTGACACCCGAAAGATAGTAGTCATAGTCTCTATCTTGGCTATAGCGGTAGCCATAGTGCTGGCAATCATAATTCCACGTTCCATAGTCCGGCCCATCATGGTTAGCTTGGGTTTTGTGGAAAAAGTATCTCAGGGTGACCTGACCCAATCCTTGGAGTTGAAGCAGAAAGATGAAATGGGACGGCTGGTACAAGCACTCAACAATATGTTGGAGCAACTCAGAAAGATAATTGATGAGGTCAATAATGCGACAAATAATGTCGCTGCTGGAAGTAGTGAGCTTTCAAGTACAGCCAATAACATGTCACAAGGTGCGACTGAGCAGGCTGCTTCTGTCGAGGAGACATCTTCTGCGATGGAAGAAATGACAGCCAATATTCAGCAAAACACCGACAACTCCAGGCAGACGGAAAAGATTGCCGTTAAAGCGGCCCAGGATGCTGAAGATGGAGGGAAGTCTGTATCTGAGGCTGTAGATGCAATGAAAGAGATTGCGAGCAAGATTTCCATTATTGAGGAGATTGCACGCCAGACCAACTTATTGGCATTGAACGCAGCTATTGAGGCCGCCAGAGCAGGTGAACATGGTAAAGGATTTGCCGTGGTGGCCGCCGAAGTACGTAAGCTGGCTGAACGAAGTCAGATGGCAGCTGGAGAAATTGGTCAACTCTCCACATCCAGTGTCGAGGTGGCCGAAAAAACCGGTGAGATAATCAACAGATTGGTGCCCGACATAAAAAGGACTGCAGATTTGGTACAGGAAATCTCTGCTTCAAGCCAGGAGCAGAACCAGGGCGCAGGCCAGATCAATCAGGCTCTTCAACAGTTGGACCAAGTTATACAGCAAAATGCCGGAGCCTCAGAGGAAATGGCAGCCACGGCTGAACAGCTTTCGGCGCAATCTAAACAGCTAAAGCACTCTATCAGCTTTTTCAAGGTTGGCACGACCCATGGTATGTCCGGTCAGCAGCCAACAACAAAAAAAACTGCTAAACATGGTCAGCCTTTTTCTGCCGCGCACAAGCCGCAACAGGCCAAAGCATTAACCTACCGCTCAAAGGTAGGTGGGCAAAAAAACACAAAAGCCACCACTTTGAATATGAGGGAAGATGGTCAGCAGGACGATGAGTTTGAGAGTTTCTAACTGCCAGCTCACAGCGTAGAGGAAAAATGGCTGACAGATAGCACGTATGACGGCCCCCCCACCCATGCAGATGGTTTCTGCCGGGGTGGGGGGTATGCAAAATATAATGGTTGGGAAAAAACTAGAGTCCGGGCCGGTCTGAGGAGTCCATGTTAAGGGAGTCCAGGGTTTTGGTCAGCTCGCTTGCGTGTTGTTCTTCCTCTTTGGCAAGATCCATACAGTATTGTTTAAGATCAGGATCAATGGCCTCATCTGCCAACTTTTTATAGGTCTCCTTGGCGGCATTTTCCAGGGATATGGCGAGATTCAAGACCTCCTGCGGGGTGCCGTTGCGAATGGTCGATGTGGTTTCGACATCTACACCGCTATCCTCTTTGATAAGAGCGTCCAGATAAGCCTGCAAGTCAAAATCGGGAACACCAGAGGCAGCTTTAAACCTGTTGACGAGATCTTGGGCGTGGTCATCTTCCATGGAAGATAGGCTTAGGAAAACCATCCGGGTTTCGTCATCTCGGGTTACTTCCGATGCCAGGGAATAAAAGGCACTTGCGGTTACTTCACCGGCAATAGCATCTTTAAATAGTTGAATCGTCTTCTCCATTGTTATCTCCACTTTAGCTGTTTTGGTCTTATTGGATGTTGATTGGTATTCTGTCGCTTGTCGTTCCCGGTGATGTTAAATTCATTCTAAAATTATAATGTAGACGATGCGTTTTGCGCTTTTTCGTCGAATTTACCCTCTTCAGGAACTACAATCAGCAACCAGTAGACACACTCTCATGGGTTGAAAAGGCAGTTTTTTTAGCTATTCGACCATTTTTATGGTTTGTAAAGCCGCTTAAGAAGCTGTGTGGAGATGGCATCTTGCGGTCACTGGCGACAATAAATTTTTTTAAAAATGCTCACATACCTGACGTAAGCTGCGCATTTGCATAAAATTTATCATCAATATGGACCACAACCCACGATCACCAGACAGCTTCCATGCTTCATTTTATTGGTCGCGATAATATTTGACATTCGGGATTTAGGCATACATTTTTGCAGAAAGCAATGATTCCCGCTCAATTTATACCATTAACCGGTTAAGGGTGCAGGCGATGAAAGTTGGCTATTGGCATATGTTGGACAGTGGTAAGATACAGTGTGATCTGTGTCCCAGGTTTTGTCACCTGGCTGAGGGACAGCGGGGATTGTGCTTTGTCAGAGCGCGGTCGAATGATTCAATGATTTTGACCACTTATGGATGCTCAAGTGGCTTTTGTATCGATCCCATTGAAAAAAAACCCCTCTTTCATTTTCTTCCCGGAACTCCCACCTTCTCCTTTGGTACCGCAGGTTGTAACCTGACCTGTAAATTTTGTCAAAACTGGGATATCAGCAAATCTCGGGAAATGGAAACCCTTGGCAGTAAGATTGGGCCGGAGGGAATAGCCAGTGCCGCTGTACAGACAGCGAGTCGCAGTGTCTCCTACACCTATAACGATCCGGTAATTTTTTTGGAGTATGCCTGTGATACTGCAATCGCCTGTCGGCAGCAGGGGGTTAAATCGGTTGCGGTGACCGCCGGATATATTACTCCCAAGGCGGCGGAGCAATTTTTTGCGGTGATGGATGCCGCCAATGTGGATTTAAAGTCTTTCAATAATAAATTTTATAAAAAATTGGTTGGTTGCGAGTTGCAGCCAATATTGGATACCCTGCTGTATATCAAAAAGGAGACCTCGGTATGGTTGGAGTTGACAACCCTTTTGATACCAGGTCAAAACGACTCCGAGCAGGAGTTGCAGGCCATGACCCAGTGGGTGGTGGAACATTTGGGACCGGACGTTCCCATGCATTTTTCGGCATTCCATCCAGCCTG
>JADFZS010000285.1 GCA_015232405.1 Magnetococcales bacterium
CGATAGTTATTGATGTGGGGACCAATCGATTGGAGGATGGTTCGCTTTGTGGGGATGTAGATTTTGAGTCTGCCAAAGAGCGTGCTGCGGCCATTTCGCCTTCCCCTGGGGGTGTTGGTCCCATGACAATTGCCATGTTGGTCAAGAACACAGTTGAGGGTGCAAAGAAATCGATAAATCCCAGGGGTTTGGGGACGTAGTCCCCAATTTGATACACGTGAGATAGTTAAAGTTCGTAATTTAATGTCCGGGAAACCCTTGCCATATCAATGAAAACTATGACAATAAAGCCAATCGATCCACCGTATCAGGAAATTTACGGATCATGAGTATCAAAGCAGCAGCTTGAGAATTGGGCCTGGATCTTCCTTGTTCCCAGTTTTCCAATGTCCGTGGAGATACCCTTAACCAACTAGCAAAGACTCCTCTTGACAGATGTAGAGACTCTCTCGTATCCAAAACAGTTTTAGCATCAACCTGCAATGGTGGTTGATTTTCTACCTGAGTCGTCTTGAGAGTGATTTTTCCAGAATCAAATTGCTGGACATCATTGACAGACTGGCTAAGTTCATCAAACAGGTTCCGTTTATTGCCCATCATCCCACCTCGCTACCATCTCTTTAAGGAGTTTCTTTTCCTGTGTGGTAAGATCAGAAACCTCATTCTTGGCGTAGATGGTCATCAACAGGATACGATCTTTAACCATCTGCCAATAGTAAATGATCCTTGTACCACCACGCTTACCCTTACCTGATCCTTTCCACCGAACCTTCCGCAAACCACCAGTACCAGGAATTACATCTCCTGCCTTCGGGTTCACACCCAAATACTGCTGAAATTCACTTAACTCTTTATCATCCAAGTAGTTATGGAGTAGTTTAGTGAATATTGTGGACTCAATGAAAATCATAGCCTGTACTATACGCTGTTTGCGTATAGATGTCATCATCTAATTTGACGGCCATCTAACCCGGATATTTCATGAAAAAAAGTGGCGAAACCTCGTTAAATCCTTTAAAACCAATCTGTTCACAACTGATTAAGGAGAGGTTTCGCCATGACAGATTGTACCCCACGCTTGTTTGAATATCCAGCCTGTAAACGCCGTAAAGTTGAAGCTGAATTCAGTGGAGGCGATGTTACCACTGATGCAGGGGTTTTATTGCTTAGGCAGGTTGATCGAAAGATTGGATTGACTCAGGCTGTTTCTCGACAATTGAAGAATGGTCGAGACCAGTCGAAGGTTGAGCATTCAATTACAGATATGATCCGCCAGCGTGTTTATGGATTGGCACTTTGATATGAAGACCTCAACGATCATCATACGCTCCGGAATGATCCTGGCTTTCAAACCGGTGTAAACCGAGATAGACGTTTGGCCAGTAGCTCCACTTTGTGCCGACTGGAGAACAGCAGGGATAGGGAGATTTTTTGGACGTTTCACAACGTATTGGTCGTTCAGTTTATAGCTTCCAAGAGTTCTCCGCCAACAGAGCTGGTTTTGGATTTTGATGCAACTGATGACCCCATTCACGGTAATCAGGAAGGTCGGTTTTTTCATGGTTACTACGATCAATACTGCTTCATGCCATTGTATGTTTTTTGTGGTGATCAACCCCTGGTTAGCTATCTTCGGACCAGCAATAACGATGGAGCCAAGCACGCAGGCGCAATTTTAAAATGGTTGGTCAGTCATTCACGCAAAGCTTGGCCGGAAGTAAAGATCATATACCGTGGCGATAGCGGCTTTTGTCGGCGCAATATTCTTTTCTGGTGTGAGCGCAACAATGTGGATTACATAGTCGGATTAGCAAGGAACAGCCGGTTGAAACTGATCTCACAACCTACACTGGACCAGGCTGCTGAACATTTTGAAAAAACAGGTGAAAAACAGCGTTTGTTTGCTGAATTGCGATATGGCGCAAAGAGTTGGGGTTGTGAAAGACGTGTCATATTGCGGGAAGAACACTCCACGAAAGGTCGAAATCCACGCTACATCGTTACCTCCTTGGAAGGTTATGGTCAACACCTTTATGAGAAGGTTTTATTGTGCCCATGGAGATATGGAAAACCGTATCAAAGAACAGAAATATTGCTATTTGCTGATCGTACAAGTTGCCATGATTGGTGGCCCAATCAGTTCCGACTGTTACTCTCAACAATTGCCTACATGCTCCTCGAAGCTATACGCCGCCTGGGTTTGCATGGTACAGAGTTGACCAACGCTCAATGCGATACCATCAGGCTAAAATTACTGAAGATTGGTGCCGTGGTCATACGTAACACACGGCGCGTCAGGTTCCTGATGTCCAGTGCCTTTCCACGTCAAAATCTATTCAATACCGTCTATCAACGACTTTGCCCAGGATAGAGGTAAGAGGTGCTGTTCACGGCACTGGAAAAACAATGGGGTAAGGGGGAAATGCATCCAAAGCACTAAAAAAAGGCTTTTCAGGATGAAAAGCAACATCCGTAAGCCGATCCAGACCCTGATGGCGCACGGTAAGGACCTTCATGAAATATCCGGGCTAATGAGACTTTATCACATTGCATATCAACTTGAAATAATGGTACTTTTTAGCCTTTAAATAAAAAAGCCCTTCATTGGCATTTGATCGTTCGTCGTGAAGTCGGCTCACTAAAAACAATAAAGTACACGCTGAGCAACGCAAAAAAGGATATCCCAACAATCCGTTTGGTAAAAACGCATGCTCAACGTTTCTGGGTGGAGCGGTCTCTACAAGACGGAAAGAGTGAGTCTGGGATGGCAGATTACCAAGCTTGAAAATGGATGGTATGGCATCACCACATGGCATTGGTTCTTACTGGCTATGCTTTTCATGTTGGAAGAACGGATAAACCAAGGCGATGTTCGTTCACAGCTTCGTTGTTCCGATGTAAAATTCATTCTTAAGTCAATGTTGACAAAGAAATGATCCGGTCCAAGTGACGTTTTGCAACGACTTGATCGACGTCATCGAAAGCGTGCGTCTGCGATCAAATCGGCATATCAACTGCGAGGATTGACTCATGCTTTGGAAGGCCCAGTTTTAATGTGACAAAGTTGAACTAGATACCACCTGAAAAATTCTTCCACAAGCCTCTACCTATTAAGACTTTGCCACAATCCACTCACCACCCCCCACACAACCCCATGCCAAAAAAACAGACCACGCCCTCACATTTTAGGCATCATTATTGCTTTTTAACGCACATTAGAGGGATAAACCCTGTTAACTGACAAAAAATCGACACATAGATATAGTCACTAAACCCAAAAAGCATTTAAAGGAGTTAAAAAAATGCCAGCAATGAATGAAGCTACACAGATCAAGCCAGGTCAAATTGCCGATGTAGGTGGAGTTACCGGTGACCAACTGCAGCAATATATTGACCGTATTGAGCGTCTTGAGGAGGAGAAAAGCGAGTTGGGCCAAGATATTCGTGATCTTTATCTTGAGGCTAAAGGCAATGGATTTGATCCCAAAATCATGCGTAAGATTGTAAGCATTCGTAAAAAGGATCAGCATGAGATTGATGAAGAAGAGGCCATCCTGCATCTATACAGGCAGGCTTTGGGAATGTTGCCAAGCACCATTCAATAATGGTTTTTTCCTGAATAAATAAGGAACGGGTAAATATTGTACCTGTTTTACAGTTGTCACGCCCTGATATGTCTTGTTGGTTTATATTTATTGATATACAGGGCGTGACAACTTTATCAAAACATTGATCTAAAAATCTATTTTGCAACTATTTTAGCAAATTTCTTAATATCGTTCAAAATCGCCTACCAGATATTTTTCATGAGTGTTAGAATGCTGGCTTTCGTAATTGTGGGATAACCAGTAGGACTAACCAACTAATGAGTCGGATTCAATGATTATCGAATTCAGTGTTTCCAACTATCTTTCATTCTGTGAACGACAAACCCTGAGCATGGCCGCCAGCGGCACCTATCGGGAGTTACCGAAGAACAGCTTTTCCACCGGAGTACCGAAGTTACCGAAGTTATTGCGATCATCGGTAATCTATGGTGCCAACGCTTCGGGCAAGAGTAACCTGGTGCGCGGGGCTCTGTTCATGTGGGATTTTGTGTTAAACTCCGCCAAGGGCCAGGAGGGGGACAGTATTGATGTTTTTCCTTTCCTGTTAAGCAGTCGTAACGGCAAGGAACCGAGCATCTTTGAGATGATTTTTGTCGAAGATGGCATCCGTTATCAGTATGGCTTTGCGGCGACCCGGGAGCGTGATCACCATGCGTGGCTTATCGCCTATCCGAAAAATCGACCGCAGCGTTGGTTTGAGCGTTATTATGACCCCAACACTGATAAAGAGGTCTGGACGCTACATAAAAAATATATGCCGGGTAACCGTGAGGTATGGAAAGATGCCACTCGCGGCAACGCCCTCTTTCTCTCCACCGCCATTCAACTGAACAGCCAGCCTTTGCGCCCGGTTTTTGATTGGTTTGACAAGCGGTTGCGGGTATTCAGACCCCACATGGAGATCAGCCAGGACTATTCTGCCACTCTCTGCCAGAATGCTGAAGGGCGGA
>JADFZS010000286.1 GCA_015232405.1 Magnetococcales bacterium
ACCACCGGGAGATTGGTGCTGCAAGCTGACCGGCTAAAGCCGGTGGTTTAAACCTTATGCATGTAAAATTAACCCAATGATTTGAGAACGAAATTACATGGAACTTAACCTTGATAGTGGGCGTTTGGTCGTATTCTTAGGTGGGATATCGTTTTTTTTACTTATCGAATCGCTATTCCCTGCCAGGAGTTGGAAGGAGAGTAGGATAAAACGTCTCTTTTTTCACTCATCCGTTGCGGTATTTAATTCTTTTTTGGTTCGGGTGCTGATTTATGTCCCTTTTCTAATGTGGACAGTCTATGTGGAACAGCAGGGATGGGGCGTCTCTCGGTGGTTGGGGCTTAATGGTTGGCTGGAAATCATTATGTCACTACTCATGCTCGATCTTTTTGACTATTTTTGGCATAGGGTAAACCATCGCATTCCTTTTCTGTGGCGTTTTCACAAAGCTCATCATGCCGATAACGAGATGGATGTAACGACCGCTTTGCGCTTTCATCCAGGCGAATTGTTCCTGTCATCTTTTGCCAAGGCTTTATGGGTGCTGGTGTGGGGCCCCACTGCGATTGCTTGGTTCATCTTTGAGGGCTTGATTAGTCTGTGTGCCCAATTTCACCATAGCAATATGGATTTGCCGGCACCTATCGAACGCTTTTTACTCCATATCATTGTAACTCCTAGCTTCCATACCTCTCATCATGTGGTTGATCGGCAGTATGGTGATGCAAATTTTTCAACTATCTTCAGCTTCTGGGATCCCATATTTAGAAGCTATAACCAAGTCCCTCGAGGGCCTGATGGCCAACTTGAGAAAGACGCAATTGGACTGCCTGAAGCAAGGGATTTATCTCTGTCATTCATTGCTTGGTTTTCGGAGCCTTTCCATCGTCGAAACATGGGTTTGCCTGATTAACAAACTGGTGGTACGCTTCCGCACAACTTATTTATCCTGCAAGGAGGGTTATCGTGAAAAAGTTTTTTGGTCTATTGTTATTGTTGCTGTTCCCTTTGACTGCAACTGCTGCTGAGCATGGTGGTACAGCAGTGGAAAAGAAAGGTTTCATCCAGCAGATTTCAGAGCACGCAGGTGAGGTGTTAGAGAAGATGATGCCCAAGTCTGATACGGCTGCCGAACATGGCGGGGAAGCTGTAAACAATAAATCCGCAGAGCATATGGATACTACTGCTGAGCGTGATGGGGTACCACTAAACAAGAAGGCCGATGAGCATGCGGGCACACCTGTTGAATAGGATTAAATCCAATGTTTAGGTATATTCGATCGTTTGTTTGCTTTGCCTGGCTATCGAGCACAATGGGATTATCTGTGGGCACCGTCCATGCAGCGGATGAACCCCGCACCAATGCGCCCACGGATAAGCGCAAATATTATGTCGAAGACATCAAGTCAACGATGATGAAACATATTGGTGCTAATATTGATAATGAAGGCGTTTTTCATCTCCGTGACGACAAAACCAGAGAGGTGCTGGCTTTGAAATTTGTCCGTATACATGATCCAGTCAGACAAATCGGCGATGATATCTATTTCGCCTGTACGGATTTCAACGTGGTGGGCGAACCAGACAAACTGTATGACCTCGATTTCTGGATGAATGATAAAACAGGCGAGTTAAAGATCTACCAATCCAAAGTACACAAGGAGCCTCGCAGGTCTTTGTTGTATGGCTGGTATAAACAACCACGTTATACATTCGTGAACGATGAGATCGAGTACCTTTATTGAAGCGACTCTATTCATACTACGAAAACGCTGTTCATTAGGCTTTTTGGATTCTCATCAGCTGCTTTGACAAACTCTCCATAAGAAAAATCCAGGGAACTATTTGACCAAAAACTGGTGGTTTTACTATCGGTGCACCACATTGAGAAGATTACAATGTATCTCCTTTCATTGCTAAGATGCGTTACCTCACAAGGCCGGTCTTAATGGCGTACAGTGATAGAGCGCTGATCGTACGTAGGTCGAGCTTCTCTTTAATTCTGGTTTTGTGGGTGTCAACAGTTCTGGGGGTGATATTTAGAATGCGTGCAATTTCTTTGTTGGTATGTCCCATGGCGATCTCGGTCAATACCTCCTTCTCTCTACGAGAAAGTGATTTGCTTTGGCTTGAATTGATATACGACCCCAGTTTATTCGTAACCTGCGCACTCATAAAAGTTTTGCCATTATATACCGTTTTTACCGCAACTATTAGTTCTTTGTAACTGTTTTCCTTCAATACATAACCTGCCATCCCTACGCTCTTGCCTTGGATTGCCAAGGAGGGGTCGTCATGGCTGGTCAGAAATATAATTTGCGTCCCAAGCCCGGATTTTTTCACGCTGGCCGCCACATCCATGCCATTCAAGCCAGGCATAGAGATATCCAGTATGGCAATATCCGGGACTATTTCTTGGATCATCCGCCATGCCTCTTCGCCGTTCTCGGCTTCGGCTTTAATATTGATTTCTGGATCTGACGTCAACAAGCTGGCCAGCCCCTCTCTAAAAATAGCATGGTCGTCAGCAAGCAAGATTTGGATCATTATACGGAATCCTCAAGGTTAAGGTTGTCCCATCGCCCGGCGTGCTGCAATAATCAACTTTGCCCTGCATCCGCGTCACTCGTTCTCGGATAATAGAAAGGCCAATTCCATCCTTTTTGCTCTTTACCTCCTCCATATCAAACCCTTGGCCATTATCGGATATTATAATGAGCATGGTTTGTGAGCAGCATTTTTCCAAAGAAACTTTGATTAGGGTACAACGAGAATGTTTGATGGCATTGGTTACAGCTTCCTGAAAGATAAAATAACAGTTCCTTTTAACAACCATCCCCAGATCTTCCAGTTTCAAGCCAATTCTTACGAATATCTCAATTCCAGATTGGCGTTCCAATTTGTCACACATAAAGAAAATGGCATCATGCAGCGTCATGCGATCAAGAAATTCAGGATGTAGATCTGTAGATAAATCACGCAATTGTTGGATGACACCTGCAAGATCCTGACAGGTCTCTTCCAGAATCTCTGGCGTAAAGATGTCGCCATTATGAGCCGCTGCAATCCTGGTATTTAAGCCCAAGAGCAGTGCTTGCAATCTCTGAATAATACCGTCGTGAATATTGCGGGCCAGCCGCCGACGTTCTTCGTTTTCAGTCTTATCCTTAACGTGCAACAACTCCACCTCTAATCGTTTTGTTTCGGTGATGTCTTGGGTAGTTCCGACCATCCCTTACACCGATCCGCTTTTCCCCAGAACAATCTCACAAATCACGTGAAGCCAACGGACATCACTCCGATTACCTCCTCGGTAATATCGACAATCAATTTCAAAGGATTCCCCTGTTTCAAAACCTTTCTGACAAGCTTCATCCAGAGATTTCAGGTCCTCAATAGGCATATTCTCGCGGAAATTTTCTCCCGTCGGGACCCATGTCTCCTGATCACATCCCAAGATATTAAAGCACTCCTTTGAACATGTTATTTTTTGTGTCATTTTATCCCATGTCCAGTGGCCCAAATGGGCTATAGCCTGTGCCTGCTCAAGTCTTATTTGACTTTCTATGATTCTCTGTTCGTTTATTCTTCGCTCGGTGATGTCGTGCATTGAGACCACCGCTCCCAATTTATGCCCCTCTGGATCATACAAAGCTTGCCCACTGGCCAGTATTAAGCGTTTCTCTCTGTCCATTGGAACAATAATCATCTCTTCGTTTTGCACATTTTCTCCATTGAAAGCCCGGAACAGCGGAATTTCATTGGTTGGAATTGGCGTCTGACCATCAGGAAGGAAAAGGTCGTATGTTTTGGACCACACACTTGATGGAAGATCCTCTTGATCGATTCCATGAAAATTACGTGCAGCCCGGTTGAATAAACTGAGATTCCCTTTGCTGTTACAGGCAGCGATTCCATCCGTAACGTTATCCAAAACCGCCTCCATAAAGATGCGTTGATATTCTAATGCTTTAGCGTTGCGCTTTTGTTCGGTGATATCCAAAGCAAACATAAAGCCAGCATCTTGACTGTTCTCCAATAAGGAACCGCCGATCAAAATCGAAATCCTGGCTCCATCTTTTCTGAAATATTCTTTCTCATAAGGTTCAAATAGTCCAGAATACAATAGATTTCTGATCGCTTCTTGATCATGTTCCAGGTACTCTGGGGGAGTCATCTTTTCCCAGTTCAACAATCCGCTTTCAAGGTCCCCTTTGGTGTAGCCGACAATGTCGAGGAAAGCTTTGTTGGCGTCCTTGATTCCCCCATCCAAATGCCAGAATGCGATAGCCAACATATTTGATTCAAACAACTGCCTGAATTTACTCTCACTGGCCTGAAGGATAAGTTGCTCCTTCTCTTTGCGGTCTGTGATATCCCGTGCTATACCGATTATACCCAAGCTTTTGCCGTCTGGTGAGTTAAATGGGGTTTTTATAGTGTCGTAAAACAGAATGCTTCCATCAGGCAGTTTTACACTCTCTTCTAGCGTGATGTGCCTGTAGTTCTCTGTTATAAAACGATCTGAAA
>JADFZS010000287.1 GCA_015232405.1 Magnetococcales bacterium
GGCGACGACCATACGCTGCCTCTGCAATATCCCGTGGTGATGGAGAGCCAATAAACTTTTTATCTTTTCCATAGTTTTGATGCCAAGCAAAGTTTCGATGCCAATCATGAACCCGGTTAAGAAACTCAGCACTTTTCAACTCACGGTAAAATACAATAGCCATACGACCCGGTGTGGCTGAATCCAACGCAATTACACATATATCTGTTGTTGACCCCAGTTTAACTTGATAACCCGCTATAAATTTTGAAAGTCTTATGCTAAAAGCTTGACCAACATCTTTTTGAATATTTTCTTGGAAAAAGTCTTTCTCTGAATCGTTACTAAATATTTCAAACGTATTGGCAATAGGGTTAGGTGTTTTTACACCAGAAGTGGCCCAAGAAACAATAACTTGGTCACCATTACGATATCCTTGTTTTTGTATCAACCATCGAAGGGTAATGTGAACTTTCTGAGAAACATCTATTCCAACTCCACAAGCCTCATCTGCGGAGAGAAAACGACCTAGAAAAGTATAGCCCCTGGAATCATTGGAAGAAATCAATTTGGCCTTATCTCCTGCATTTCTAAGTTTTGCAGGATGTTGAACGGCTAATAGTTCATCATTATTTCCTGTGACCATACACATACCACGCTTAGTTTGTGTTTGTGTTTGTGTTTGTGTATGTGAATAATAATCTATCCAACTTTTTATCAATGAATCGTCTTGCCAAGTTGCAGAGTTTTGGTCTTCAAAGCTCTCTACTCTCCAGCGAACAAAAGCATCTTGAGGTTTAGTAAGAACTTTAAAAATAGGAGGAATATCTTTTTTATCTCCAGTCCAAATATTAAGAATTGAAGAACCATCAATTAACAGAATACCATGATCTATAAGATCTTGAACTATTTTACCTTTTTTAACATAAGTGAGTATGGGGTCTAGCTTAGAATGTCCGTATGACGATGAAGCCCATGATGCAAGATCTGCTATATAGGTTCTATGGGGTAATTCTGGATCCTTTGAGAATCCAGATGTTACTTTCCCTCCAAAATTTATAAAATCACCAGCAACATATTGAAGCTTGTCACAAAGAGGATGATTTTTTGGTGTAATACCAGTACGACCTCCCGATGCTTCTGTGCAGGGAACAAGAGTATCATTTTCTTTTTTTGGAACAACTAACGCTCTACGAAAATGCCCCTTTGAATTCAAGATAATTTCTATATGTGCTTGCTGAGTAGTATGGCTTAAAGGTGGCAACAATGATGAACAATAATTGTGAGTATCATATAATTTATGAATCCAACTCATATCTATACTCCCAACTCTTCAGCTTCGGCCTCTACATTACGTAAACCAACTTCTTCAAAAGCCTTGGGAACCATCTCTCTGACATATTTTCTTTTTGAACAATCTTCTGGTGTAACAAAACGGATAACTCCATCGCGCATTGTCGGATTCCAAAAACGGGAGTATAGCTTATTTTCCCCATTTTCATCTGGGTAATCAAATCCATGAAACATCAATCCAAAGGCCAATTCGCCCTCTCCATCATAAGGAGATATTCCTGACCCAAACTCGCAAGTTTCAACATAGCCCTGGCAATCCCTAGTTCCTAAAAATATATCCTGGCGTCCACCTCGCTCAACCATTCTTTTAGCAATGTTGTGGTGCTTATTTTCGTTACGATCTTGCGCTAACTGTGGCTGATGAAGATTCCACTCAAAGTGAGCGCGGACTTGATATTCAACATCAGCAAGAAAAGTATAAATGGACAGAGTGTTGCCTCCACTATATTTCAAAGGTTTTGTTCCTTTGGTTTGAGTACGGATTTTTTTCATCACCCTAACTTCATCTATTATCCAAACAATAGTCGGCTTCCAATAGATGGATTTCACAATCCCTTTGAGTGCCTCATATGTTGGAATGTGATAAGAGCATTTCTCACCACCGATTTTGGTAAATGGATCGGTGAAGAGAGCGTAACGGCCTGATACCTTAAATTCGATACTGTTTCTTTTAGCCATTTAAAACCTCCTTTTCTCCCGTTGGTTTATCGCACAGTCCAAATGCTGAGCTGTAGTAACGTAAATCTCTTAAATAGAGTATTCCGACCCCTTCTTTGACCTCATCAATAATGTCATTGTCAAAATATTGAACAAGTTTTGTGGGCAATACATTTACAGAAAAATGCTGTGCTTGACGTAATAGATCCAACTCCCTCTTGGGTTGATTTGTTGAGCATAACTCGTTAACAACCGCTCTACCTTTTTTGCCATAGGGAATGATTACACCCTGGGTTGGGGTATCAATAACTTTGAAAGCTTTTGCTGCAGACATGAAAGATTGATGTAGATTAATTTCTGGTGGGTTCTTGTATTCCCTTTTATATTCTTCAACTACCTTTGAATTAATCGACAATAGATTTATTAATGTATCATCACGACCATAAATCTCAGCTGGTATGGGATAATCCATTTTCTCTGACCTATTGAAGAAATAATTTTTGTAGTAGAACTCCATTGCCTTTGGGCCAATAGGGTTGTAGTCAAACTTCTCAGGATCATCGGCATACTCATCTAGAACCTGTTGAGCATTTTCACAACCAACCTTAATCTCCTCCAACATGCTCAAATTTTCATCTTTGGGGTTAACTACATGAACAAAGCCAACCTTTTTACTTCCGCTCCGATTACAACGTCCAGCTGCTTGGGCAATAGAGTCCAATCCAGCAAGAAAACGTACAACTGAACCAAAGTCGATATCTATACCAGACTCTATTAATTGTGTAGATATACAAATCGTAGGTCTGTTTTGTGACAATAGTTTCTTTACCTTGACCAAAATACTCATGCGGTGGGTTGGGCACATGTTGGTACTCATGTGAAAGGTGGAAATCCTCTCAGAGTTCTCAATCAAACGATATAGTAACTGTGCATCTTTCTTTGTATTTACAACCACTAAACAACTGCCTGATTTTTTAACTTCAGCCAGAGCTAAACTGATCACCTCTTCCAAACTCCACCCTCCTGGCTTTCGAAGATCTAATAATTCAACTCTTTTTAGATCTTCAAACAATATACTTACATCAGGTATTATTTCTGCCCCAACTGATACTCTTAATGCACCTTTGTTTTTATTGACTTTATCTAGTAATGGCTGTGTGGCAGAACACATGATTACAGTGCAATTGCATTGCTCAACCAAGAAATTAATTGCATTGTTAAAAAGATGAATACATTTAACAGGTAGGGACTGGATCTCATCAAAAATCAGTACTGAATTTGCCAACTGGTGCATACGTCGTGCACCACGCGTACCCGAGCCAAATAGAGTTTCTAGAAATTGGACACTCGTTGTAAAAACTACCTTGGCATTCCAATTTTCAGATATTCTTTTTGTACGCCAAGTCTCAGTCTCAGGTTTCAAGTTAGAATGGTGCTCAAGAACTATTCTTCCAGGTTCTATACCAGCAGGTTCTAGAATCTTGCGTACCTCATTTGCATTTTGGTCAATGATGGTTGTATATGGGATGACATAAACAATACGATCCATTTTACAATTTCTAGCATGATGTAGAGCAAAACGAAGACTGGTAAGAGTTTTACCGCCGCCAGTAGGAACTGTTAGGGTGAATAATCCCTTATCCGATGAAGCTGCTTTTACTGAGTTGTTGGATATGTCTCTCCGAATATAGTCAATTCTACTTTTTTGTTTGAAACTAGACAGCTTACCTTCCAAGCGACTAATTAATTCATCCCATGAATCAAATCTACTATTATTTCTAAGAGTAATTAGCTGAGGATCTTCAAATTCTGCACTATTTATACGGTCGGCATCTATTAGGCAGCTGTAAAGATAACGGATTAAAAAATTAACTTTCAAATTTACAATAAATAGACTGTTTTCATGGTTTTGTTCTAGTTTACAAATATTGGTAATAATAGTTACTAAAGACTTTTCCAAGTCAGGCTTGTTGAGCAGTTCGTCTATTCTATTGCGAATTGAAGAGTCTGACTTTTCAAAAGATTCAAGTAAATGGGTACGCTCTTCAGTTTTGTTAATTCTTTTA
The DNA here is from genome assembly GCA_015232405.1 of Magnetococcales bacterium. Taxonomy (GTDB): domain Bacteria; phylum Pseudomonadota; class Magnetococcia; order Magnetococcales; family JADFYX01. The sequence continues at coordinate 4,056 of JADFZS010000287.1, forward strand.
CTAAATGTATTCACCACTGGTTTGCCTGAGACCAAAGTAAGACAATCAATTAGCCCGGAATGGTGGGACAATATACATAGAGCAAGAATTTGCCCCACATAAGAACTTTGCCGACCACGTTTTGATAACTCTCTCCAAACCAATTGTGCTCCAGCACTGGAGTGGTCAATTTTTCCTTTTAAACCCTTTGCGTCAACATATTCCTCATCTTCATCAAAATTTAGCAAACCTACAGCAGACATCAAATATATTTGAAATTCTGAACTATATTTACCAAGATCATGTAATAATCCCACCAAATGGCCCAGCTCTGCCAACCCAATTTTTCCAGCAAAAGATTCACTAAGCTCAGCAACTGAAACAAGATGCTCTGCAAGTGGCTGTTTCTCACAGTCAAACTCTCGAAAATGGGCTATGGCTTGA
>JADFZS010000288.1 GCA_015232405.1 Magnetococcales bacterium
ATTTTTTCTTGGGGTTTATCATGGTTAGCTCAAATGATCAGCTTAGATTATTCACCTTTTGCCTGCTGGTTGTTATGGCAGGAATTACTGACAAAACTATCGCTGCTACAACTGTAATTAGTTCTGGAGCAATAACTTCTTCTGCCAGTACGTCAGCTATTTCAGGAAATGTTTCGTTAACTGCTGGAGCTGGTGGGGCTGGAGGAGTAGTTGGTACTGCTGTAGGTGGCGCAGGTGGGGCTGGGGGAGCAATTACAGTTAGTTCATTTTCTGGCACATCGACAGGTGCAGTTACTGCAACCTCAGGAGCAGGATCTGCTGGAGGAATTACTAATGCTGGGGCTGGTGGGGCAATTACAGCTTTAGATACAACTGGATTGATCAGTGCTGGTACATCTTTTACCTCTGGAGCAGGTGTCGTTAGTGGTGCTGGTGGTACTAATGCAACTCCTGATCTTGGTGGAGTTGCAGGAGCTGCTGGTGCAATTTCAACAGCAGGGGCTGCTGGAGGAGCAAGAAGCGGTGTTTTGGTAGTTTCAAACCCAATACAGACCACCGCAAGTAGTACACTTTCTGCATCAACAAATAATACGGTTCAACTAGGCTCTAGTAACTCTAATCCAGTTCAGATAAGTGCCACAACTTCCGGTTATGTTCCTGTCGGAACCACTGTTACAGTTATAGATGGCTCATCATCAGGTGCTATTGTTGATAAAAACTCCAACCCTATCACCACCAGCAGTGGAGCAACTGATAGTGTCACAGTTAGCGATACAAGCACTCTGGTTGATTGGGAGCCAGTTTACGATACCACAAATTATGACCTGACCCTGGTTGCGAAGGTTAAAAATCGGGATGATATAGCATCTGCTGTTGGTACAACATCTAATGGTGGAGCTGCACTTGGCACTCTGTACAGCATGTTTGCCTCTGACTCCACAAACAGCAATATCCTTATCAATGCATCCGATGATCAACTTGTAACCCTATCCAAAGAGTTACAGACAAACTCTGGCACTGTTGCAAAGATCTCTTCTGCCTCCAATAGAGCATTTAACTCTGTTATTGGAGGGCGACAACAGAACCTTTTACGCACTTCTGGGATATATGATGGATTTAACCCAACAACTCAAGCTCTGTTGACAACTGGTATATCCTCTGGTGACTCCCCCACTCCTACAGGAGTTTGGATTGAGGGTTTTGGCTCTAGTATCAGTCAAAGTGATGATGATGCCTATGATGCTACAGTCATGGGAATATCTTTGGGTGGAGATTTTCAATATAAAGAGGACATCCAACTTGGCGTAACCTTGGGTTATTCAAGCACCGATGTTGACGTAGAGGAGTCGGGAAATAGAGAGGTGACACAAAATAGTATTCAGGCTGGTATCTATGGAACTAAATATTATGAAAAATATTATGTGGATGGTCTGGCCTCAATTACCTTTAGTAGCAATGATGTAAGCCGAGAAGTATCTCTATTTGCCGACACAGCCAGTGCAGAATATGACAGCATGGCCTACACCTTAAAAATTGGTGTCGGTAAACCCATGACTGTTAAAAAGAGAAATATGATTCCCCATCTGCATATTCTGTGGAGTAGAGTATCGGCAGACTCCTACACCGAGACAGGATCAGTCTCTAACATGAAGGTGGATTCCGACAACCAGGACATATTGGAGCTTGGCGGAATGTTATATACAAGTTGGGAACGCTCCACAAAAAAGCTGGAGTTAATCCCCGAACTAAGAGTTGGTGCAACTTGGAATATCATCAACGAAGCTAGTGATACTACCTCCACTGGCACCACGGGAACTATTACCTCTTACACCACCCAAAATGAAAAGCCAGCTGCCTTGGGCCTGCTGCTTGGTGGTGGGCTGGGAATGCAATCAAAAAGCGGTACTTACAGCCTGACTTTGAGTTATGATGTGAATTTAAAATCAAGTTATACTGCTCATAGTGGTAGCATGAAATTTAGATATGAGTTTTAATGCGACGAACAAACATATAACCATGTAAATTATCTTGATTTTCAACTGTTTGTTTTATTAATTATTTACCTTTCCACATATTCATTATAGCACACTTTAGTGTTATCCGGGCCATATTGACCTCAAAATTAAAGAATGTTAGTCTTGGTATAGATAGTTTGTACCTTTATTTTTCCAGTATTTAAGGTGGGGTTCGGGGTGTTTAATGAATGATGCTGGTGAAGATAGTGCGCGTCTTGCCCGATCCCTGGCTCTTGGTGTCAGGCTTTTAGAATCTAATCGTCTTGAAGAGGCTGAAGAGCTTTTAGCAAAAGTTATTGTTCAATATCCCAATGCAGCTGACGGCTGGCATCAAGCTGGACTAGTCGCTTTTCGACGGGGAGAAGGAAAACTCTCTGTTGCGAGAATTTCACAAGCAATTACCCTAAATTCTACAACCGCCTCATATTATAACAGCTTGGCTGGCTCCCTCTGGCTCATGGACCGCAAAAAGGAGTCCCAAGAGACATATTTAAAAGCAATAAATATCGCCCCTGATAAAGCGCAATATTATAGCAATTATGGTTTGGCATCTTTAAAACTGGGTGAGCATCAGTTAGCCATATCTTCTCTGCTAAATGCCATAAAGCTGGATAATAAACTTGTATCAGCATGGATTTTTCTCGGGGAAACCTTAGAAGAACTGGATAGATTAGAGGAGGCTTTAAACGCTTTTTCCAATGCTGTTGCCCTAAGTCCTGACAATCTTGATGGTGTATTTGGTTTAACCCTGGTACTCATAAAAGATGGGCAGCATAAAAAAGCTGATGCGATATTAGACTCAAGCCTTGTAAAATATCCTGAAAACCCCCACCTACATTATAAAAAAGGGTTGGTTTCAAGGGAGCTTGGTTACTGGCAAAAAGCCGAAGTTCATTTTCAAAAAGCTATTGAAATTGCACCAACAATGGCAGCAGCCCAATGGAACTATTGCCATTTACTGCCTGGGGTAATGGAAGATAAAGGGGAGTATGACACCTGGCGCAACAAAATGGCTAAAAGGTTGGATTTTCTGCAAAATTACTTAAAAAAAAGTGATACCACAAATATAAATGAATTTTATAAATGGGTGGGGGGATCACAAAGTTTTTATCTGGCCTATCATTTAGAAAACAACCTGGCTTTGCTTAACAGGTGTGGAGAGATAAACAGAACTATAATGTCCCACTGGGCAAAACAGCATGATATAAGACAAACTTCTCCCCTTTCATCTAGCCTTACCCAGCAAAGACCCATAAAACTTGGTATCGTCTCTTCGTCAATCCGTTATCACTCAGTTTGGAACGCTTTTTTAGCTGGTCTGGTTGAACAACTAGACAGCAACCTTTTTGAAATAGTGCTGTTTCACACCGATAAACAACGGGATGAAGTTACTCAACAGGCCATAAATAGCTGTGAAGAATATATTGCAGAGACCTCAGTTCAAGCAATGGCATCTGTTATTGTTAAATGTCAGCCTGATATACTGCTCTATGCAGACCTCGGTCTTAAGCCAATTAATGAACAACTTGCATCTCTACGACTGGCAAAAGTACAGATGACTACTTGGGGTCATCCCGATAGCTCTGGTCGCTCCACAATAGATTATTTTTTAAGTGGCGAACTTCTAGAACCCAACGACGGTGAAGATCACTATAGCGAAACCCTTGTTAGAGCACCAAACCTTGGCTGTTATATAGAGCCTGCAGTTACTAATTTGGACAAATCACAGCAGGCATTACAACTTATAGCCGATAATGCTATTGATGCCAATAAACATATTATCTATATAAGCCCCCACGCACCTTTTAAATATCCTGCAGCCTACGACCAGCTTTACCCAGATATTGCCAAACAGGTCAAAAATGCCCGTTTTATCTTTTTTGAATATTTTCGCAACCACGTGTTAAGTGATCTATTTAAAAAAAGGCTGCTCAAGGCTTTTGCCAAAAAGGGGCTAGATGGTGAAAAGTTCATCCATTTTCTACCATGGCAGAATCAACAGGGTTTCCATGCCCTACTCTCTACATGCCATATCTACCTGGATACCTGCGGCTTTTCCGGGTTCAACACCGCTCTACAAGGTTTGGAGTGTGGCCTGCCTGTTGTCACCCTAAAAGGGCCAGCACTGCGCCATAGGTTGGCTAGCGGTTTGTTGAGTCGTATTGCTGTTACTCAAACTATAGCAAACACTCCTGCTCAATGGCTTAAAATAGCAATAAGGTTGGGTGAAGATTCTAGCTGGCGAGATGATATTACAGCAGCAATAAGAACAAATCTCCACAAACTATATAGAGATCGTGAACCTATAGATTTTTTGAATAATTTTTTTGCGCATACTGTAAAAGATCCCCAGCTGGCAAAACAGAGAAGAGAGCCAAAAAAATAAATTGCTGTACCAATTTAAATATATATAGAATTACATTATAATAATAATATTATTATAGTAAATTCAAACCAAATC
>JADFZS010000289.1 GCA_015232405.1 Magnetococcales bacterium
AAAACTTTTTGCAAGTTAGCTGTGTATGAAAAGGCAATGGCCTGCTATGAAAAGGCCCTAGAAATCAACCCTGACTATATTGAATCCCTGCACAATTTAGGCTTAATACACCATGAGATAGGGGATATAGAAGGAGCTATCATATGTTATGAAAAAATATTGTCCGTGCAGCCTGACAATGTAGATACAATGAACAATTATGGCTGTTCCTTGTTGTCGTTGGGCAAAGTTGACGAAGCCATTGCATGTTTTGAAAAAGCCACAGCGGTTAAGCCAGATTTTGCGGAACCATATCTTAATTGCGGCAATGCCCTGACAGACCAGGGTAGGCTGGATGCAGCGATTGTAAGCTATAAGCAGGCTTTGCAGGTCAAACCCGACTTTGCAGATGCTGGGAGCTGTTTATTGTTGACCCTAAATTATGGATACGACACAGCAAAGCAATATCCAAGTCAATGTAAAATGTGGAACGACTCTTTTGCAAGTCATGCAAAAAGATCAACCCACGATACAGACATGGCTTTTGACCGAGAAAAGCAGCTGCGAATCGGTTTTATCTCCGGTGATTTTCATAAGCATTCCGTAACCTATTTCCTTGAGCCGCTATTTTTAAATTATGATAAAAGCAAAATGGCTTTTTATTGCTATACAAACTCCGGCAATTTTGATGCGGTATCCGAGCGACTGCGCAGGCAGGTGGATGGTTGGAGGGGGATTTTTGCACATGATGATAAAACAGTTGCAGATATGGTTCGCTCAGATGGTATCGATATATTGGTAGATCTTTCGGGACATACAAACGGTAACCGGCTTTTGGTGTTTGCCAGAAAACCAGCTCCACTGCAGGTGGCATGGTTAGGCTATCCAAACACAACCGGTCTGGCTGCTATGGATTATCGGATTACCGACCATATAGCTGATCCCATCGGTCAGGCCGATAGTGATAATGTTGAAAAGCTGCTCAGACTTCCTGAAGGATTTTTATCTTATCGGCCATCAGATGATGCTCCAAGTGTTGGTAGGTTGCCGCTGTTGTCAAATGGCTACATAACTTTTGCCAGTTTTAATAATATCGCAAAAATTAGCCCGGAAACCCTAAGCATCTGGTCCAAAATCCTCAGGGCGGTGCCGGGTTCCAAGTTGATCATCAAAGGCAAACCGTTCAATTGTCCCAAATTTGCCAAACATTATCTATCTCGCTTTAATAAAGAGTCGATAGACTCCGAGCGAATCATATTGTTGGGGCGAACCATATCAACGCAAGATCATCTCGCACAATATGCTCGCGTTGATATTGGTGTTGATACATTTCCCTACAATGGCACAACCACAACCTGTGAGGCTTTGTGGATGGGGGTGCCGGTGGTAGTCTTGCGCGGGGGTTGCCATGCTGGTCGGGTCGGTGCCAGCCTACTCAATCAAATTGGCCTGCATGATTTGATCGCCAATAATGATCAAGAGTATGTGGAAAAGGTTGTATCCCTTGCCCAGGATCCAAAGCGGCTTGAGAAGTTGCGAGTTGATATGAGGGACAGATTGCGGAATTCTATACTGTGTGACGCAAAAGGTTTTGCCGGACACTTCTTAAAAGCCATGCAAAATATCTGGCACGAGCAATTTGTATAGACCTAAGTTTTATATAGCGGATTATTCACTGCCGCTTTTTTGCATATAAAAGGCAAAACCGAGGATATAAGGCATGCGCGTTCTTCTAGTTATCGCCCAGCAAGCAAGTATGACAACCTACCAACTGCCGGTTGGGATTGGATATATTGCCGCCAGCTTGAAATGTGCCGGTCACGATGTAAAAACTCTCAACCCCAACCATTCATTGTCAAGCTTGGAAGCGCAGTTGGCACAGGTTATCAACGCATTTAAACCGCAAATGCTTGGGGTAGGCGGCATGTCATTTCACATGCAACAAATTTTGCAGACCGTGGTGATGGCACGTCCCATGTTGCCACCTGACGCAGTTATTGTCATTGGCGGTACCATAATTTCAAACCATCCTGACGTTACCATGCGGGCTATACCGGGTGCAGATATCGGTGTGGTCGGCGAAGGCGAAAAAACCATAGTCGAGCTGGTTGAAGCCCTGGAGTCCCAAACCGCCTTAGGCCAGATAAACGGCCTGATATATCGAGATCACGACAACAAATTAGTCCAAACCCCGCCACGCCCGATAGAGACTAACCTAGACTCCCTGCCATGGATAGATTGGGAAGAGATTGGTCTGGACACTTTCGCCAGCTTGCACCGACCCGGAGAGTTGGCTCCCGGCCTGATCGTCAAACCCGGAGCCAGGGTGATGCCATTTTTATCCAGCCGTGGTTGCCCATTCAGCTGCACGTTCTGTTGCCACGCAATTGCTGGAAGACGCTACAGAACCCGTTCGATGGACGATATTTTTGCTGAACTTAAATATGCCATCGACAAATTTGGCATAGACACCATTGCATTTTATGATGACATTTTTTGTTTAAAACCCAAAACCCTCAAAGAGTTCTGCGCCCGTATCCGCCCCCTAAAACTGCGGTGGCAATGTTCATTGCGTGTTGAGCAGGTAAATGTCGAAAACCTCAAACTCATGAAAGATAGCGGTTGCGTTTGTATCAGCTTTGGGGTTGAAAGCATGAGTCCGGTAGTACTGGAGAGCATGAAAAAAAGTACCACAAGAGATGACTTGGTCAAAGCACTGGCAATTATGTACGATGCCAGGATAACCACCTGGGCCAACCTGATTTTTGGCGACCCGGCAGAGACCATGGAAACTGCACTTGAATCTCTGGAGTGGTGGGCAGAAAACAACCATCTTGACCTGCGTACCGCCTTTATAGGCTACCACCCAGGCTCAACAATTTATGAAGATGCCCTGGCAAAGGGGGTGATAAAAGACCCTCTGGATTTTCTCCTGTTAAACAAGCCGGAGATCAACGCGACGGCTATGAGCGATGAAGAGTACAACCTGCTGAAAAATTTCATAATACCTCATCACGTCCTGGCATTTGGTATGCCAGGTAAAATTTTGGGGTTGGAACATGCCGACAAACCGGAGTTTTTCCGCCTCAAAAGTGTCTGCCCCCACTGCAAAGAGGTACAAATTTTTAACGATATTGTGCTTTCGCCATTTATTGTCAACAGGCTCTCCTGCATAAAATGCAACCAAATGCAAAGGCTGCCCATACGTTTTAGAAAGCAGGCAATCGCAGAGGTCAAGCAGCTGACAGATAAGCTCAATGCTATTTTACAGACAAATAACAACATTGTGCCAACCCCCATGATTTCAGAGGTTTTTGATCTCTGCGCTAAATTGACCAAACTTGATAATGGCCATGATCTGGCTTGGTGGATTTTTATATCCATACTTATCCGCCGCAACATGGACCAAGATGCAATTTTCAACCTTAAGATGGCCATAAATGCCAATCCTTACAACCTGAATCTATTTGACAAACTTGTTACCCTCTTGGAAAAAAGCGGACAGGAGAAGGAGGGGGCAAAATATGCAAGACAAGCCAACCTCCTCCGCTCTCTGGATGTGACCAGGGTGACGGAGATCTATTATATTGAGGACGGTTAGCCGCTCATCTACTAGGGAGTCCTGATTGCCGAGGATGCTTGAAGTATTGTAATTGTGGGGTTTGTTCGACGGTTGAATAGGGGGCGGCATATGACCCGTTGAAACGCAGGAAGTTGAACCCCTTTTTTTACCGGTTCAGTATTGATTGCGAGATGGATACTGCACGCTTCAGTCAAGCCTTGAAACAGCGTAAACCATCAGAAAGGACGAAACTATCTGCAGCAATTTGAGATTGATTCCATCGAAGAACTGTTCGTTTCGGAATCCATCGACCTTATTCAGCCTTATCTGAACAGGTTCTCCATCTATGGTCGTTTCTACAGCGGCCAGGAAAGGGGGTTTTGCTTTTAAAGGATTTGCAGAGATTTGATCATTGTGTTTCGTGAAATATTCAAGCGAGATCTAGCGATTTCACCAAGTCAGACTTTTCCCTGTTCCTGTTTATGGTATAGTCTACAAATTTTTGCACTTTAGATAGTTGATTTTGGTGGCGATTTCAGGTAATACCTGGGAGTGTCGAGTGAAGGCATGTAGGCTGAAAATATGAAATATTTTGGTCATTTTGGAGTTCTTGTTTAATGAAACGGCTTTTGTTGAAGTATGTAAATATATGGCTTCCTATCATATCAATTCTCTTGTGTATTGGATTGGCTGAGGGTTTGGCAAGGATTTCATCTGTTGATAAAAATTTTGAATCAGAGTTCAAATTCTTTGTTAGAAGTATCGATAGTGATGTTTATCTGCCGTATATGGTCGAAGATCCATTATTGATGTGGAGTCCTAAGCCAGGATATAACGATGGCCAAATAAGAATAAATTCTAGTGGCTACAGAGACCTGGAATATAATATTGAAAAAGGTAAGCGCACATTCAGA
>JADFZS010000028.1:0-45117 GCA_015232405.1 Magnetococcales bacterium
CACCGCATCAATACTGGGTCAGGCAAATCAAATTGCACCTAATTTTTTTTAAAACGCCTCGAATCGCTTAAGACGGGATAGCAGTGGGCAGGATATCCTATTTAAAACCGAACACGCCCTTGATGTTGTGGCAGCCAAAATAATAAAACAGCGAGCTTTACGTTTGCAGTATGGCCCACTTTATACAACAAACAACCCCCAAAACAGGGCAGACAACGATATAACAGAGCATGGTCAAGAAGAGGGCAACCCCAACGTTTTGCAACGGATAATAAGCACTGAGATATTGACAAACGGTGCTGATGAAAAAAAAGAGGATGGTGACCATGAAAATCACAGTGATAAAGGTTGGGCTGCTTTTGGTCAGGTTACAACAGGAACAGTCAATTATGAACACTGTTTTGAATCACAAATTGGTTTTGCCCTGACCTCACCACTGTTGGAGCTTGGTGGTGGTGAGCGGCAAATCACCCTTAAACTTGAATTTAGCAACCACTACCACAGCGGTAGTCTGGCCCCACTGTTAAGAGCCATAAACAGATCAACAGGCAACACCCAAGAAGAGATCATAACAGCTCTTTTTGTGGAGGGATTTACCATACAACTCTCCTCCCAATCGGGATGGTTTGATGTTGACAAATTTAGCGCAATACTAGATGACAAAACAGTCACCATAACTATACCACTACCCATATCTGCACCCTCAATAACCCCCTTTGACCAAGAGATACTCCTAGCAATCGAGGAGGAGTACGGCCCCATAGCCAACCCGGTGCATAACCAACCTTTGCTTGCTTTTTGGCTTAAGCAACAGACTATCACCATAGGGCAAAATGATAGCATTATATCGATATACCCTCTATCCATGTTCCATGATTTAGAGGTCGATAACATCAACCTTGGGGTTGAGGTAAAAAAACTTCCGGCAACCCGTTTGGAGAACACAGATGGCCCCATAGACAGCTCATCACCATTTCCATTTTTTGGTGCTGTCCCGGTGGTTGGTTCCTATCTATTGGCATATCAGCCGGAGCTATTTAGCAAAAAACTGGATAGCCTGGATGTTCATATTGATTGGTTTAATCTACCGGATAATAAAGAGGGTTTTGGTGGTTATTACAGGGAATATTTTATTGATAATAAAGATGAAGCCAGAACAGATGGGACAGTTGATAAAGAGCAGCAAGACAGCTCTGAGTTTGATAATCAATCATTCAAGGTACTGCTAAGTATTCACAACCCAATATCCTGGTTATTGCACAACAGCTGGCTGTCCAACCATGAAGAGACCTTGGAGAATGAGACATTCTACCTCTTTAGAACTCTTGATCAAGAAGATACAACTCCACACACTCCCAGTGACCGTGACCGGACAAAACCATTAGAAAAATATCTAGAAAAAAATTGGTATTCTGATAATCAGAGCAGTGATGAAAAAATTACGGCCCTGTTATCCGAAAAGCAGAAAAATAAGCTTAACAGCTATATGACCAAAAACTTGAAACCGTTGTCCCCCAACAGCGATTTTAATGATCTACCAATCGCCCCTGTAGTGAATAAAGGTGGAGTCTTAGACCCTGGCAAAAGTGCCATAAAGATTACCCTGACCACCCCATCATACGGATTTGGACACAGCATTTATGCAGACAGTGTAATGAACGCTGTTGCTGGCGGTACTTCGGCTGGGGAGGTGGAAAAATGTATTGCAAAATGTCGTGGTGGATTATTGCGCAGAATATTTACCCACATTTTTACCGATGGCAAAAAGCTAAAAGAGTGTATCAACGACTGTGTAAAGCCGGTAATCGGTCCCTACCCCAATGAGCCGCATCTACTCAAGGCCCAAAATCTCTCAATAGACTACACGGCAAAGCAAGAGGTGACATCTCTGTTTCACCTGTTACCCTTCGGTGGTTTTAAAGGTGTAGAACCTGTGAGTAATTCTGCTATCCGGGTTTTGCCCAATTTTCCCCATCGTGGCAATCTGCAAATAGGTTTTTCAGGATTGCAACCGGGCCGTACATTGACACTGTTGCTCCATTTGGGTTCTGGGGGTGGTAGAAGTTTTGCAGAGGATGGGCTGGTAAGCTGGGACTGTTTGATTAACAACCAATGGCAACCATTGGATGGTGTCAGGGTACTGGGGGATGGAACCAGGGGGTTGCAATATTCTGGGATTGTCGCATTGCAGATACCGTATTTTGAAGTGTGCAACCAATCAGCCATGCCCGGCGGTTTGCAGTGGTTACGGTTGACAACCGACCACGATCCTGACCATTTTCCCAACATATTGGCGATTTATCCCAACACAGTGACCGCCCGTTTTCATAACCAGAACAATACAGGTGAGCATCTACTGCGTTCCCTACCTGCCGGGACCATTACCGAGACAATGGAAGAGCTGCCAAATATTGCCACAATTGCCCAGCCCATGAACTCTTTTGCAGGTCTGCCAGCAGAAAAAAAATGTGATATGGCAAGACGGGTTGCCGAGGGTCTACACCACAAAACAAGGCCCATCACGGGCTGGGATTATGAACGTTTGATCCTGGAAAATTTTCCCACTATATGGCGGGTTTTATTACAGCCTGCAAAATTTGCCAGTCATAGTGAAAATGGTACAACCCAGCCCGTTACAATTGCCGTTATTCCCGACCCTGACGGTTTTGATACTGTAGACCCTCTGGCTCCTCAAGTGGGAAGAGATATGTTGGGGCAGATCCAGACTTTTTTACTTAGCCGTATAAGCCCTTTCATTCAACTACAAATTGTCAATCCTAAATATATTCGCATCCAGGTTGCTGCCGGGCTGTTTTTCCCCCAAGAGGAAGATCCCGGCAGTTGCATCAAGCGGTTGAACAGTGATCTTACCAACTATCTATCCCCATGGTTTTATGATGAAGAGCGACAGGCACGGGGTGGAGAGTATGTCTCTGAAGAGAGCATTAGCGAATTCATCCATAATAGACCATATGTGGATGGTGTGGAGACCATTTTCATTCACTATGAGATGGAGCCGGAAGATAATGTCGATGGCTTGCTGTTTTATACCTCTGCCACAAGCCACAAAATTGTTGATGCTCAAGCCATAATGGTGGAAACACAAGGTGGATATTAGGCAAAAGGAGAGTGATTATGTTTGTTGCTAAACAGGGCGATAAAAGAGAGCAGAATACAGATCAAGCCAACAGTGTTGCCAACCCTCAAGGGTTGCTTACCCAACCCATGCTTCAAAACCCACAACATGAGACAAATAGCAACAGCTCCATAGCTCAACTACAAAAGCTATTTGATGCAAGCCCCGCAGTTACAAATCTTGCCAACCAGTTTAAAGCCATGAACAATCAAGGTACATCTGCCATCATCCAACCAGTTGCTAGTGGTGATGAAGAGGAGTTGCTACCAAAACAGTTTGAACCTGTGCAACGGGTAAAGAACAGTACCGGGCTACCTGATAATTTAAAAAATGGGGTAGAGTCCCTATCCGGGCAGTCATTAGACAATGTTAGTGTTCACTACAACTCAAACAAACCAGCCCAATTAAACGCCCTGGCCTATGCCCAGGGAGATAACATCCACATCGGCCCCGGACAAGAAAAACACCTACTCCATGAGACATGGCATGTAGCCCAACAAAAGCAAGGCCGGGTAAAACCCACCTCCCAACAGCAAAAAACTGCAATAAACAGTGATCCTGCTTTGGAAAAAGAGGCTGATGTTATGGGAGCTAAGGCAATTTTAACTGGAAATCAGTTCCCTATACAAAACAAGATCCAGAGTATTAGTAGAGCGCAATATCCTGTCTCTCAAGTCATGCAGTTGTGTGGCATTGGGAAAGACAAACCTGGTTTCGCTACATATGCCGGAGCAGTTAATCGTTTAATACTGTTAATATTGTCAGTATATGAACTATACCATCAAGCTAACCAACTGGATGAAGATGGCAACCCAAACTATGCAGCACTTCTCATCCGAATTAGCGTAGTTCTTAGTGAAATTAATTCTACCATTAATTACATGAGAGACTACATTCTTCAAAATGGCGGCAGTAAGGGTCACAATAATGTTGGTATTTGGGAATTGATACAACATGCTTTTCTACTGTTTGTTTCGGGTTATGATTTTGGAGAAGAGGTAATAGTAGAAGGTGGTGAAAACTTGAGAAGAACACTGTTCAGTGTCTATACCCTTATCATGTCGTTGTATGAAATGTGGTCAGGCTTGGTACATTATAAAAAAAGGATCGATAGTGATAAGAGCAAACGGGATGATGATTTTGGAGGTGATGATGATAGTGATGATTCGTTGCTACCAGTCTAGAAAATTTTGAGTTATCCAAAATATTTTGTAAAGCATGGGTTAGGCATTGCTACTCAAAAACATTTAAAAAACCTGATAATCAAGATCTTTTTTTGCTGATTATGAAACAAAAAATGCAGCAATAAAAAATTTTTGGATAAATTGAGTACTAAAATAATGAGCGATACACAAACCATTCCCCGCACCCCATCGAGTAAAACCGGGCATAATGCTGCCCTATTGAAAGATAAAGGGCTTTTGCTGATACAAAGGTTGGCTGGTGATAGTTGGACCGACTATAACGAGCATGATCCTGGTGTTACTATTTTGGAACAGCTCAGTTATGCCTTGACCGAACTATCATATCGTGCCGATTTTCCCATGGCCGACCTTCTCACCAACCCTGAGAGCAAACGCATTGATTTTCATGATCAGGCTCTGTTTTCACCATTGGAGATATATCCTTCAGCACCCCAAACCATAAATGACTATCGTAAGCTTATTATCGACTCCATACCATCTGTTACCAACGCATGGTTGACGGTACAAGGTCCACAGCTCTATGGTATTCAACTATTGGTTCCTGATCTTAAACCATGTCCAGAAGATCCCAATCTTTCACCCCAAAGAGTAATCCGCCAGACACAAAGGCTCTATAGCCGTAACCGTAATCTCTGTGAGGATTTAGGTGAAGTTACCATATTGCAGCCGATTGCGGTCAAGGTTTTTGCTATAGTCAACCTTGATTCTGAAACATCACCAGAGGAGACACTGGCTAATATCCTCTTTAAACTGGGCAACCATCTGGCTCCAGAACCAAAACGTAAATCGTTAAAGGAGCTGTTGGACCAAGGCCGAGAAGTGGAGGATATTTTCAACGGTCCACTCATGTACAACGGCTTTATAGATGATGAACAGTTGCCCCAAAGAACCACCACCTTTGTGTTGAGGGATATTTTGCATCTGCTGGTAAAAGTGGATGGTATTGTCGGGGTACGAAATCTGCGCTGTAAAGTGGATGGGAAAGAGGAGATTTCAGAGGGTAGTTTCACCATTGCTAAAGAGGCTGTTCCCAACCTAATTGATACAGTGGACGCTGATGGTAATTTTACCATTGAGCTATGTCGCCATGGGGAGTGTATCAACATAGATTTTGCCAAGGTCAATAGACTGTTGCAACAGTTGTGGGGTGAACATCGACAACAGTTTGAACTTTCATCATATTTTGAGGAGTATCTTGCTCTCCCCACCGGAAAAGCCCGTGATCTTGGTAGCTATTATGGTATTCAAAATCAGTTTCCCAACGTTTATGGTATTGGTAGTTTCGGCCTGCCTGAAGATGCCAGCTCCCAACGTAAGGCCCAAGCCAAACAGTTAAAAGGCTATCTACTTTTATATGAGCAGTTACTTGCCAACTCTTTTAGCCAGCTTGCAGCGGCAAGAGAGCTGTTCTCCATATCATCGGATTTAAGCCAAAGCTATTTTTCCCAGTCACTGGCGCAAAAAATTCCAAATGTTGCTCCACTGTTAAAGACGGATAGTAACACAGATGGCTATGAAAAAGAGCTTGAAGAGTTGATCCAAAGCCAGGATGATTTCCCCCAAAGACGCAACCGTTTTCTCGATTTTCTCCTGGCTATACACGGTCAAACATTGGAAGAAACCCAGCTTATTCACTCTGTTCTACCAAAGAGGGACAAAGATGGGCAACTAGAGCTTATTGCGGCAAAAAAGAGCTTTCTAGCAAATCTTAAAACAGTATCTCGCAACCGGGGATTGGGGTTTGATCTCCTACATGAACCCTCGGTAGACAACATTGCTGGCATGGAGTTTAAATGCCGAATCCAACTAGGCATGAAAATAAAAGGTCATCGTCCCCTACAAGATATTTTGGACGACATCAACATGACAGCGATGGATATGCAAAGTGGTGCTTATGTCGGTCGCTCGGTAGAGAACCGGGGTGAGTATATAAAAGAGTTTTTTGATCCTATCTCAAGAAGTCGATCCCATGCTGAAAATGACAAGACCTACCACTCCCATAACAGTGTCGGAGAGTTTTACTGCGGGTCGTTTCCTGGTGATGATAAAATAGCTCTGGTGCATAAGATGGACCCAACATCTGATTGGCGGTTGGTGGGTAAATATAAAAACCTGCCCTTGGTGCAAGAGGCCATCGATGATATGGCAGAACAGATGGCTGCCATAGAGCAGGCAGAACGACAGCTCTATATAGTTGAGCACAATCTTCTGCGCTTTGCCCAACAAGACAACCCCAATATAGCTGATGAGTTGACCATATCGGCGATATTAACCCTGCCAGCACCCGATAGCCACAAAGAGCGGGTCTGGGATTTTGCCCAAAAGGTTATTCGCAACAACTGCCCTGCCCATATCAGGGTACGGGTTTGTTTTATCACAGCGACCCAAATGTGCAGTTTTGAAGAGCTTCATCTAGCTTGGAAAAGTGCCTTACGTAAATCCGAGCCCAAGCAAATGGTAACCACATCAAACAACCTGATCAACTTTTTAGCTGGTTGTGATGAGAATGAATCTGAACAGTGAATAATAACCACTCCATCATAAAGCAGAGACTAAATATAAAGGTCAACTCTGAAACATTGGCTTTATCTCTGCAGCCCAGGCTTGGGGATTTCAACCGCAATAAGCTGCTGCCCATTATTGAACAGGTTTTTGATGAGTTTGACCAACCTGGGAAACATATCAAGATTGATCGCTTGATGTTGGATCTTGGGACCATATCTGCATCCCACTTTGAAGAGGAGGTAGAACAGAGCCTTATCAATGAGATACGTAACGTTCTGTCTGCAACTCTTATACGCCAGCATCATGACAGTAACAACAAAATCGTAAAACAGTCATATAGTACCAGGCAGTTAGAACAGCTAGAGCATTATCTTTGCCATGGTCACACACCATATGGTGTTGCTAAAAGTGAACCTTTTGATTTTAGAGAAAAATTTTTAAATGTTAACGAAGAGAACCCAGAAGGTCTGCTTAAGAGTATTAAATCATTAGTAAGAAGTGACACAGTAATAAAACGTCTGGTGACACAACTTGATGATGATGGTTTTTTTCATCTTATATCACTGCTACAACCCCAACATGCAGCTCTGATAATAGCCTATCTGGTCAACCTGCGTACCATCCACAATATCCAGCCTTTATTGGCTATGACTGAAGAGAGGTTTTCCAGACACATCCGGGTGTTGACCTTGATCTATTTGCTCCGTGAAGCAGGGACACAGTTCAACCGCAAGAGCTATTTAAAATCTCTGCTTAAAAAAATGGTTGGAGGTGACAATAAGGAGTATAAGGCTGTTCTGAACACACTATATAAAGCCATAATTCTTACAAAAATCTCACTCCCCCTACACGGTTCACTACCGACTGTTATTAACGATTTAGCCAAAGATGAAAGTGTTACCCAGCAAACTTCCACCACCGAGAAAACAGCGGAACCTAATGAAAATTTGTTGCAAAGCCTGGAGTTTTATCTAAAAAACGGTTATTGGCCCAACCTGCACGGTTTAAAAAAAGCGCTGACATTTAATGAATTGCTACTGCATTTGGCAATTAATAATAAAAAAGCATTGGCAGATTTAATCCGCAGAATCGGACGATCCAAAACTGTGTTGCAACGTCTGGTTTTGCATATGCAAAAAGAGGTCTTTTGGGAGCTGATAAAAGTAGTTGAACCAACACAGGCGTTGGTGATTATCACCTATATTGGCAACCTGCAAAATCTGCATCGCAAAAGACCATTGATAACCATGGCAGCTGAGCAGTTTTGCAAGCTTACAAGACTGCTAACTCTTACTTACATTCTTAACGATGCAGGAACACAGTTTAACCGTAAGAGCTTTTTAAAATCTCTACTGTTGGGTATGGCCCAAGAGCAAGGTCTGATTTTTGAGGATATGCTTTTGACCTTGGCTAGAGCAAATGCAATCTTGAATATTGATAATCATGGTGATAAAAGTGCAATGCCTGTTGTCATCGCCCAGCTCTGTTCAGAATATGGCATTATTAAACCACATACAGGTTCTGGAGATACCCCCCATATAGCAAAGCCCCAATCAAAACAGGTAGACTCCCCATTTTATCTGTTACGAAATCTGCTGTTAAATATTGATGATAATAAACAACAAAATAGAGCAAACCAAAAAACAGTGGCAGAGTTAATAAGGTTGCTTCCCATAACAGGGGCAGACTCCTTATTGGAACTTCTGCGAGAGCTGGTAGGGCATCCCAAAGAACTGCAAACATTTTGCAAGACCATTGAGAGAGATATTTTCAGAAAAATATTAGCTGCATTAGCCACAAAACAGGCAATCTGGTTGGAACTGTTCATTGATGAGTTGGAATTTATCAACCAAAAAAGCCCCATAACCCAACAAAGCCAGGAGGTTTTTTCGCAAAATCTACATTTTTTGGTTTTACAGTTTATCTTGGCAGGCTCCAATTCATCACCACAACCGTTGCAATTTGCCAAACATATTTTTCACGGTTTAGCCAGAGTAGCTGGAGTGAGCGTTGCTGCTACTATTACTACCATTAGCAGCAGTCAAAAAAAACACCACGGTAAAAAAGCAAAATCACCATCTCCCCTCACAGTGGCGATGGATAGCTTATTCTTGTCAGAAAATATACAAAAAGAACATGGCAACCTTTATGTCCAGACTCAACCCTATTGGGAGGATGGCAACCCCTATGACCGTTTGGATTGGTTAAAATATTATCTCCACCACGGTCTGCTACCTTGGACTGCAACTTTGCTCCACCCACAAATCACCCCATTGGGGATCGTTAACAGCATTTCTCGTCTCCACTTATCCCAACTAAGAACACTATTTATCCAAAATGACGGCAAAGCCAAACAAACGGCAATTCTCAAGGCTGTTAAAATGCTTGGGCATCAGGGTGTGCATAGCTGGCTTGGTCAACTTGTGCCGGAATTGTCAAACAGTGATGGTCTGTTTAGCTCAACTCTGAAAAAAACCGTGGATAACATCAGCAACAGGGATAATTTCTACACCCATTTGTTAACGGCAATTATGACTGGTGATAGGGTTGATTTTGAAAAACTTGCTGATTTGGCAGACTCAACAACCATGGTTGCAAACCCAGACATTAGCAACAGCCCCGAAAAATGGCCTCTACATATTTTGCAATCGACACTACTGAAAAAATTGCGCCCCCAAATTACAAATAATAGGGATAATGGTGATGATGCTTTTGTAT
The DNA here is from genome assembly GCA_015232405.1 of Magnetococcales bacterium. Taxonomy (GTDB): domain Bacteria; phylum Pseudomonadota; class Magnetococcia; order Magnetococcales; family JADFYX01. The sequence continues at coordinate 9,565 of JADFZS010000028.1, forward strand.
ACCATGGTAGTTTAACAGACCTACTTTTTCTGCTTTTGCTAAAAAATGGAAAACAGGGTGCAATATTTATTTATGAAGTGGCAAAAGACAGTAGATTACGAGACACCCTGACAGAAAAGTTCAGCAATGATGAGCTATACTATGTAGCCATAGAGCAGCTTTGCCCTTTAGGGATAGATACCTTAAAAAGCTATACTGATATAATCAGCAAAGCTGCTAAGATTACAGCTCCCAGATCAATTATTGAAATTCGTCAAGCTATCTTGCAACAACTATTAAAACAACCATATGGCTCCCCTCTCACAGGGCAGTTTTTCAAAGATAGCCTCACCGCTTTATGGTCCCCTACTCTACCCAATCCGGTGACGGAGTTATTGACAATTGAGAGTATAAATTGGCAAAAAGCTGATGGGTTACTCTCTATCCATGGTACAATTCTGAACACTGTTTTGCATAATTACCCAAAGCAACTTGCTGTTTCACACAAGGTCAACAATGTTACCAAGGTAGATGATGATGTTTTCACCTTTTTGCTTAATTGTGGCAAACAAGTACAGGGTAAGACAAATCCCAAAAAGAGAACAAAAGAGAGACCACCACCAGATCAACAGAGTTTAACAGATATTTACGATACGCTTTTTATTGGAAAAACAGCCACTCTGTTAAAGGAGCAGCCCCAAAAGAGCACTGACTTTATTAAGCGAGGAGTTTTGGATAACCGTTTACGGCTAAACTGGAGTAAAACCCTACCTGAATCCACCCTCTATCAGATGGCAACACTGTTGGATAACAAAAAAAACCGGGTTGTGTTGTCTGCAACGGAGATTCTTTTTTCCTCCTGGTTGCAAAGTGTAGAGACCAAAGATGAAAACATTTGCGGTCGTTATCTGTTTTGGGATTTTGTCTTGGGTTATTTACGGCAGACTTCCCACAATATTGATAAGCTTGCAGTGGCCTTTTTTGACTATTTCAGAAAAATATTAACCGCAACCAGCAGATCAAAAGATGCACAGGCACAAACCAGCAGAAAATTTATTACATCAGCCACCAACAATGCTCACAAACTAGGGCAGCATAAACTATCAACCGCCATTAAAAGCCTTGAGCAACGGCTAGATGATGAGGCAAAAACCGTTGAAAAATATAATCAGAAAAGGCCGCAATATTTATTAAAAGAGCAAAAAACCAAAACACCAACAAGCAATCTATTTTACCAAAATGAGCTTGAAGCAGATAAAAAACCGATTTATATCAGCAACGCTGGCCTTGTTCTGTTCAACCCATTTCTACCTATTTTATTTAAAGAGCTGGATCTATTAAGCCAGAACGATGCTGGCAAAAATGGGCTGTTTAAAGATGGTGCATTGAGTCGTGGAGTTCATCTTTTACAATATCTGGTCGATGGACGAACCTCCGCCCCGGAGCCGGAGTTGGTGTTGAACAAAATACTATGTGGAGCAAGCCCGGCAATCCCTGTAGATTTGGCAATTGACTTAAATACAAAAGAGCTGGCTATGGCGGACAAAATGCACAACACCGTTTTGGCCCAATGGCAGATTCTCAAAAGCTCTTCGGTAGCAGCACTAAAGGAGACTTTTTTACAACGAGAAGGCCGTATAGAGCAGTACAACGACCATATAAAACTGCTGATACAACGCAAAACCCTTGATGTTCTTGTGGATAAAGTGCCCTGGAGCTTCTCTGTTATATATCATCCCTGGATGCCAACCCCCATGCATGTCTCTTGGTGATATAATGGACAGACAAAACCCAAATACAATATTGAAACAAAACGCCATTTGCATAAACTGTGAGATGGATTGGTTTGTCAAGGTGATGGAAAAACGGTTAAAACTTCACGCCGACCCCAATAGCAAAGCCAACCAACTGTTATGTGGCATAGATCCCCCTGAACTACCCCAAATGTCCACCCCTTATGGAGATATCATCCGTAAATTTTCTTTTGATGCTGGGGAACGCTTGGTTTTGATATTGAGTTATATTCCCCATTTAAAACCCCAACTGCTGGATTATTTTTTTATCCAGAACAGCTCTACCAATCGTCGTTTTACTGAGTTTGGTGGTAAGATAGGGCAATCACATGGGGGAGTTTTACCAACAGGGCAAAGTGCATTGTTTCTGATTGCCGGGAATGATCTTGGCTTGAGACTGCAATTTTTAAATCTGTTTGAACCCAGCCACCCCCTCTACAGCAACAACATTTTACGTTACAACCATCGCCATCCAGAAGAGCCACCACTCTCAGCAATTTTGCAGCTCAGTTCGGAATATCTAGAGCTGCTCACAAGTGGCAAAAGCTACCAGCCACCTTTTAGCTCTGAATTTCCAGCTCTACCCATAACCACCAATTATAGTTGGAACGAACTTATCTTGGAAAAAACCACCAGAGATGAGGTGGAGGATATATTGGCTTGGATTCAACATGAAAAACTGCTAATGGATGGTTGGAAACTAAAAAAAAGACTCAAACCTGGATATCGCAGCCTTTTTTATGGTCCTCCTGGAACCGGAAAAACCATGACTGCCAGCCTACTTGGCAAAACCACGGGGCTTTGTGTTTATCGAATTGATCTTGCAAAAATAGTATCAAAATATATTGGCGAGACGGAAAAAAATCTAGCTAGTCTCTTTGATCATGCCCAACGCAAAGATTGGATTCTTTTTTTTGACGAGGCAGAATCACTCTTTAGCAGTCGTACCGAGTCCCGCAGCTCAAACGACCGTTTTGCCAATCAACAGACATCTTATCTTCTGCAACGTATTGAGGATTTTCCCGGTGTTGTACTGTTGGCTACCAACATGCGCGCTCAACTAGATGACGCGATGACCAGACGTTTTCAATCCATAATCCATTTCCCCATGCCCAATGAGGAGACCCGTTTAAAATTGTGGCAAGATAACTTTGTCGATAAACCCTACACCCTGGCCAGTGATGTCGATTTCAGACAACTTGCCAAAGATCATACCCTCTCTGGCGGAAGCATAATAAATGTTCTGCGTTATGCCTGTATTAAAGCGGTAAAACGAGGAGAAAATGAGCTAACCACAAGAGATCTACTCCACGGTGTGCAAAAAGAGATGCAAAAAGAGGGCAAAAGTTTTAAACACAACACATAAAAGATAGCTAGCCAAACCACAACCACCCTCCCCATTTTATCGGCAAAATTATCGGCAATAAATTTTAGTTGCATATATTCAACATATTGGTATTATTAATATAATGAATATAAAATTATCGGCAATGACAATGAGATATTTGTATGAAAAAGCATATTAGCTCCATGGAGCCAATGATGCCATCAACTGGCAACATAGAACTGGAGGATCTAGCGGTTTCTTTGGTTGAAGAGGCTGCCGGATTAGCCAGCAAACTACACCCAACAGTAATTAATTCTGTCAGTGAACTTGTGCGTTCTATGAATTGTTACTATAGCAATCTCATAGAAGGTCATGATACTCACCCCAGGGATATTGCCCGTGCACTTAAAAAAGATTTTTCAAAAAACCCTATACAGCGTGATTTACAAAAAGAGGCCAGAGCGCACATCTTAGTTCAGCAAACAATTGACTCTGGCAAAAGCCAAGGAGGAACCGCAGATATTATCAGAATAGGATGGATACACATGGCTTTTTATCGCCGTCTTTCAGAAAGTTCACGTTGGGTAGAAGATCCTAATACTGGTGAAAAGTATAAGGTTATAAGTGGGAAGTTTAGAACAAGATCGGTTATTGTTGGGCAACATGTACCCATTGAGCACAGCAATATAGTACGGTTTCTACAACGCTTTGAGGAGGCTTACAACCCCAAAAGACTATCTAGGGTCCAACAAATTATTGCCGCAGCAGCTTCTCACCACCGCTTACTCTGGATACATCCATTCTTAGATGGTAATGGCAGAGTAGCTCGGCTTTTTTCCCATGCGTTTTTAAAGGATGTTGGGGTTGGTAGTGGGCTATGGTCTATTTCAAGGGGGCTTGCCCGAAATGAAACAGAATATAAAAGACACCTCATTGTGGCAGATGGATATCGAACAGGAGATTTGGATGGTAGAGGAAATTTGTCAGAAAAAGGGCTGACCAGTTTTTGCCTGTTTTTTTTAAACAAATGTATCGACCAAATTCAATTTATGGAATCTTTACTCGCACCAAAAGATCTCTTAGGACGAATAGAGCGGTACTCTATCCAACAAATAGAGGTTGGAAATTTACCTTTAGGGTCAAGAGAGTTATTAAGGGAGGCTTTTTTAACAGGTGAGTTCCCAAGAGGTAAGGCTTCATCAATTACTGGCTATAAAGAGAGACAAGCTCGGACCATATTACAGACCCTTACAAAAAAAGGGCTTTTAATCTCAGATGGTCAAAGAAAACCTGTCCGTCTCGGCTTTCCAGACCATATTCTTGACTACTGGCTACCCCTTTTGTATCCAAACCGTTAAACATAGAAACGGCAGTTGCCGTTTCTAGGTTTATTGATCTTCTTATGTTTGCAGGGCAATGTCTCCTTTAGGGGTTGATGATGTTGCAACCATCTTACGATAGATGGACATGAGGGACAGACCAATAAGAAAGATAACAGACCCCCAAGCAAGCCATGCAGGTAGCCACTCATCCTGGGTTTTTAATATCTCTGGCTCAGTGTATAGCCCAAAACTTTGCATGACCACATCTGTCATAAACCCCAGAAACATAGCACTGGAGACAATACCAACCAAATAGGCTATTAGGGTTCTTAGGCCCATCTCTTTTTTTACAATACCCAAGGTTACTAAATTTGTCGCAGGCCCCGCTATCATGAAGGCCAGAGCCATACCAGGGGTTAAACCTGCGTATAGCATGGCAGCCGCAACAGGGGTGGAGGCAGTTGCACAGACATAAACCGGAACACTAGCCAACACCATCACAAACATCGCCAACCAGCCACTCTCCATAACATTGTTCAGTTCACCAACAGGTATAAATGTCATAACCAGAGCGGTGATAACCAGACCACCCACCAGCCAAACTGCCAGATCGTCCCAAACATTACGCAAAGCATACTTTAAACCGTTTATCAGCTTATCCCATGATGATGTCTCTTGGGGCTTGGCGGCTGCGGTTTTTTTTGCCTTGGAGCCACAACAAGAGCCGGAAGATGAGCAGGAAGATTTGCTGGCAGTGGCTTTTTCTGGCTGAGTAGTTGTCTCTTCATTATTGGTGGCAAACATCACCATGACACCGGACATAACAGCACTGATAACAGCCGTTATGGGGCGTACAATGGTAATAAATGGCCCTAACATAACCCAAGACAGGGCAATGGAATCGACCCCGGTTTCGGGGGTGGCAACCAAAAAAGAGACCGTAGCTGGTTTTGAAGCACCATTGCGTCGCAAACCCACCGCCATGGGAATAACCCCACAAGAACACAGAGGAAGTGGAGCACCAATCAAGGCTCCACGAATAATAGGTAAAATGCCCCTACCACCTATCCAACGAGAAACAGCTGATTCAGGAATCCAAGCCTTTACCACACCTGTGGCAATCAACCCCAACAACAACCAGGGAGCTGTGTCCAGGCAGAGGTCGATAAAAGTATCAAAAAAATTCAACATTGATATTCTACTCCTAATCCATATTTGACAGTGCTATTTTTATTTCAAAAGAGATACACCCCTAAAATTTCCATCTCTTTTGATTTATGTTACAAATAAAGCTACAACCTCTAGTAACTATAGCTGCAAGGAAAAAAGTATGACGGGTGCAATATTAATAGGACAACTTGCCAAAGCCAGCAGTTGCAAAGTCCAGACTATTCGTTATTACGAAAAGATCGGGCTATTGCCAAAACCATTGCGCTCTTCTGGTAATCAAAGGGTTTATCTGTCTGACCATCTAGACCGACTGATATTTATCCGTCACTGCCGTGCCTTGGGTTTCTCCCTTGATCAAATTCGTAAGCTTCTGCATTTGGCAGGAGATAGCGATAAATCATGTGGTGAAGTTGACCAGATTGCCAAGGTTCATCTTGTGGAGGTAGAGGAGAAGATCAAACACTTAGAGGGGCTACGTCAGGAGTTGAGAAGAATTATCGACGGTTGCAAGGTTGATAAAGTCGACCAGTGTCAGATTCTCAAAGCATTGGGAGATCACGGTCAATGTATCGCAAAAGAGCACGGTGGCAGTGATATATGATTAAAAAAGTGTAATTGTATCCATATTTTTATTTGTTTTTACACCATTTTTTCCAAACAAAACGCAGCTGATTGCTTAAATCCTGGCTAAATTTAATGTTGTCACACAGGGCAGATTGTAACAGACGTTCCCGTACTACACCCTTAAGCTTTTGTAATCTTTGAGTATCTGTAATAAGCTCACCCACCAGTTTAACATACTCATCCAAATTATCTGCCACCAGCTCTTTTAGTCCCACTGTGGTAAGCATACTAACACCATGTCGTCCTGCAAATGTCTCACCTCGGGCTGTTACAACAGGAACCCCCATCAAAAGAGCCTCGATTGTTGTGAGACCACCTGAATATGGCATGGTATCCAGTGCTATATCCACCGAGTTATACATATTGAGAAACTCCCAGTGGGATCTCTTACCCTTGATGATAATCCTCTCTTTATCAACCCCATTTTCGCTGAAATATGATGTTATTCTCTCAACACTGGCAGCATCATCCAACTTGTCATACATCAAAAGCAGTTTGGTATTGGAATGATTGCGCAATATTTCGGCCCACACCTTTGAAATACCGGCATTTATTTTTGCCGGATTGGCAAAACAGCCCAAAACAGTGTGTCTATTATGGGATTTATCTCTATCTATTTCAGGAATATTATCAGGAGGTGTATAGCAGACCCAAGAGTCAGGTAGTCTTAAAATCTCCTCTATATAAAATCTCTCGTCATTCTTGCTCACCGAATGTTTATCGGCGATAAAATAATCGATGGTGGGTAGTCCGGTGGTACTGACATAGCCGATCCAGCTTATTTGAATGGGGGCCGGTTTTTTTGCAAAAGTTGCCAACCTGTTGTTTATGGTGTGTCCGGCAAGATCTATCAGAATATCTATTTTGTCGGCAGTTATACGTTGGGCAAGGTCATCACCAGCCATGCCGTCTGTGGTTACCCAATTGTCAGAGTAGCTTTTTAATTTTTGGGTTAACTCATCATTTTTATGGTCAGCGTAACAGCTGATTTCAAGTTCATCTTTGTTATGGTGTTTTAAAAAACCAGTCACAAAATAACCAACCGGGTGCAGCCCAAGATCAGGAGATACCAGACCTATTCGTAATTTACGGTTGCTATTAATATCGTTGGTAAATCTTTTATTGTTGATCTCTGCAATATTGGGCAGGGTTTTGGCAAACTCTTTGTGCATGGCAAAGAGGTTTTCCTGGGTTTGGGGAAACATATATTGTGAGCATAAAAAAAGGCTGCTATAGGCTGCCATATCATAGGCTCTTAGTGAGATGGCTTTTTTATAACATTCAGCGGCATCTTTTAGCTTTATTTGCCAGTTATAAATTGTACCTAAACTGAAGTGGGCATCAACATTATCCGGCTGCAGCAAGGTTATCTGTTTATAGCTTTTGGCAGCATCGTCCAGTCTGCCCATGTTAAATTGCGATGCTCCAAGTGTTAGATATCCATCAACAAAATCCGGGCGAATTGCAACCACTTTTTCCAAATATTGTACCGCCTCTAAAAGTTGCTTTTCTTGCATAAGCAGAGCTCCAAGATTATACAGAGCATCTACATAATCAGGATTAATGGCTATGGCTCTTTTATAGTTAACAATCGCTGCATTTTTATCACCTTGGGAGTTGTCAACATTGGCAAGATTAAAATAGGCAGCGGCACAATTAACATCGATAGCTATGGCCCTGTTGCAACTTTCAACGGCCTTTTCAAGCTTACCCTGTAGCAACATAAGGTTAGCAATATTGGTATGGGCATCGACATAGTCGGGTTGTAGGGTTATTGCCTGGTTGAAACATTCATCGGCCACCTCAAACATATTTTGCTCTTTATATGCTACTCCTAAATTGTTGTGTAAACTGGCAATTCCCGGCTCTATTGCTATAGCTTTTTTAAACATATCTACCGCCACATCGTTGCGATTGACGGTCTGAGCGATGACACCTAGCAGATTTATGGAGGCTAAATGGTTGGGTGATATTTGTAAATTTGTTCGACACAACTTTTCAGCTTCTAGATAGTTGCCCCCATTAAAATGGCTAACTGCTTTGTTAAAATTGCCAACAATTGCGTTTTGGTTATCTGGCATCAATTTTCACTCTGTTTTATTTATAATTTATTACGATCATTCAACCTTGTAATCTGGCTATATTAAGCGGTCATTTAGCCATAAACAACCCAATTACAAAACAGTTATTTATCAGGGTTTATCTCATATATTTTAAAATATAGCATGTATATAAACCACAATAATATTGCAACGGCATTTGGATATTTAAAAGGTTGCACTGGTGATTAATATTCATAAACATGTTAAGATGCGTTAACTATATTATAAATAGCAGGTTACAATTGAACCATAAACTACAAATAATTCTCAAATGTTAAGAGCATAATTTATTTAGTCTCATGCCTTAAATATTTAAAAGTAGTTTGGAGGAAAAAAAGAACTGATGGATGAGTTCAAAGCCAATATTTTGGTTGTTGATGATGATCTCGACAGCCTTGATATTATAAAAAAAATACTAACCAAACAGAACTATCAGGTTAGCTTTGCCAATAATGGTAGCGATGCCCTCCTCTCCATAAAAAGAGAGCTGCCTGATCTTGTTCTGTTGGATATAACCATTCCGGAAATTGATGGTTTTGAGGTGTGTCAGCAGTTAAAGTCTGAGCAAACTACCAGTGATATCCCAATTGTTTTTATTAGTGGTCGCAATGACATAGAAGATAAAATGGAGGCCTTTGCCGTTGGTGGAGTAGACTATATTACCAAGCCATTTCAGCTGCAAGAGATACTGGTACGGGTAGAGACCCACCTAACAATACACTCATTAAAAAACCAACTCCAACAAGCCAATGAGAGCCTTGAGGAGAAAATCCGTACTCGTACAAAAGAGCTAAAAGATAGTGAGGAGATGTTCAGCACCCTGATAAAGAACATCCCCGGTGTCTGTTATCGCTGTAACAGTGATGAGCATTGGACCATGGAGCTAATTAGTGATGAAATTGAGGAGCTTAGTGGTTATCCCGCCTCTGATTTCATCCAAAACCGGGTTAGATCCTATGCTTCAATCATCCATAAAGACGACATCCAGATGGTTGAAGATACTGTTATGGCTGGGTTGGAGCGTAAAGAGACCTTTATTATTGAATACCGCATTATCCACGCCGATGGTAGCTTGCGTTGGGTTTATGAAAAAGGGGTTGGGCTATTTTCTAAAAATGGTGAATTGAGCTATCTAGATGGGGTGATTTTAGATATTACCCAACGCAAACATAATGAAGCGGAGTTACGTTCCCACCGTGATCGTTTGGACCAACTGGTTAAAGAAAAAACAGGGCAGTTAAAAGATGCTTTGGACCTAAACGAAAAAATATTCAACTCCACAAGTCATGGAGTTTTAGCATATGAAGAAAAGTCAGGTAGATGCATTTTTGCCAACCCTGCCATAGGAAAAATTGTCGGGGCAACTGTTGATCAGCTGTTGAAGCAAAATTTCAGAGAGATACCACCATGGCAAACTAGTGGTATGTTGGAAATAGCCCATGAGGTGTTAAAAACTTCAAAGAGCAAAGAGTCTGACTTTCATTTTAAAACTACTTTTGGTAAGGAAGTTTGGCTAAAAGTCAACTTCACCTCATTTATAAACAAACAGCAGTTGCACCTACTCATCATTGTAGAAGATATTTCCCTTCGAAAAAATGTTGAAGCTGACCTTATCAAATCCCGTGAAGAGGCCGATAGAGCCAATAGATCCAAGAGTGAATTTCTTGCCAATATGAGCCATGAAATCCGTACACCAATGAACGCCATAATTGGCATGTCAGAGATGGCAATTTCTGCTAGTTCTCCAGTTAAAATTCAGGAGTATCTAGCCCATATTTCCCATGCTTCCAACTCCCTCTTGCGTATTATTAACGATATTCTGGATTTTTCAAAAATAGAGGCAGGAAAACTGGAACTTGAGAACGAAGTTTTCACTATTCACAATGTTTTTGACAACATGTCTGACATGTTCCGTGTTGAAATTCAAAAGAGAGATATTGAGCTGATTATGAGATTTTCAGCCAATTGTATTCATACTGTGGTTGGAGATGCCCTCAGACTTGAACAAATTTTAAGAAATTTAATTGGTAATGCTATAAAGTTTACCAAAGAAGGTGAGGTTGAAGTTCGTGCTCAGACAGTAGAGACAACAAAAGATAGAGTTATGTTGAAGTTTTCGGTTCGTGATACAGGTATAGGTATGGAGCCAGATCAGACAGATGAGCTTTTCTCACCTTTTATCCAAGCTGATAGCTCAACAACCAGACGCTATGGCGGAACAGGATTGGGTTTGGCAATTTGCAAACATATTGTGAAAAAAATGGATGGTGAGATATGGGTAGAAAGTAGCTTGGGTAAAGGTAGCAATTTCTATTTTACAGCTGGGTTTAACAAGCTGCCGAATAATGAAAAACGGGATATACTCAGACCACCTGATGATCTGCAGCAACTAAAAGTATTGGTGGTTGATGATAACCTCAACATGTGCAGATCTTTAGAAGAGATATTAAACATTTTTACTTTTCAAACTGTTCCAACCAACTCTACCCAAGCAGCAATAAAGGCAGTTAAAGAGGCTATAGATTTGGAGCAACCTTTCAAACTTATGCTTATCGAACAGTTTGGCTCAAACATAGATGGGAGTAAAATTACAGATTTCATCCACAAAATATACAAAGACAAAAACATATTGTTTATGCCTAAAATTGTTTTGTTAAGTGATAGCGACAATGAAAACAAGGAGACTCATCAACAGTTTGACGAGGACAGATTTGATGCTTTCGTGGCGAAGCCCATTAACTGTTCATTACTGTTTGATACAGTTATGGATGTGTTTGGCAAAAATATCCCAAAAACATATATACCTCAAAAACAAAAAATTGATCAAACAACTATCTGGGAGCTATTGGGAGGGGCTAGGGTTTTGTTAGTAGAGGACCTACCTATCAATGTCCAGGTGGCAGGTGAGATTCTGGATAAGGCAGGTATTATAGTTGATGTGGCAATGAATGGTCAGGAGGCTATAGAAAGAGCCATAAATACAGATTATGATGTAGTATTGATGGATATCCATATGCCAGAGATGGATGGATACAAGGCAACAGAAATAATAAGGGACTATAAATCAAAAGATATTCTCCCTATTATCGCCATGACAGCGGATGCCATGACAGAAGATAAAGAAAAGTGTCTGGCAACTGGAATGAACGACCATATTGCAAAACCCATTGAGAAAAACGCACTTTTTACATCCCTGATAAAATGGATTACACCCAAACAATCTTTCACCCATACTAAAACTAGGAAAAACATATCTGTTTATGATGAACTCGAGTTCCCTAAGATGCTCTCAGGCATTGATATTGACTCAGCATTGCAAAGGCTTGAAAACAACAAAAAACTACTTTTTTCTCTTCTGGTTGAATTCAATAGTGACTTTTCTCAGACAGGTAAACAGTTAAGGACTGCTATTGAAAATACTAATAAATCTGATTTAGATATTGCGAGAACTCTAACCCATAGTGTCAAAGGGCTTGCTGGAAACATATCGGCAAATGAACTCTATATTGCTGCTAGCAATCTGGAAAAAGGGATTTTGGATAATAATTTGGATCAACTACCAAATTTACTTGAAATTTTTGAGGAAAACTTTAATGAAGTATTGAACTCAATAAATACAGTAATTGAAAAACAGAAACAGAGTAGTGAAAATCAATTAAAGGAGACTGACTCTAAAACAATCTCAACATCTAATATGCAAAATATTGCTGCATTATTACAAGAGCTGGAAATAAACCTTAATAGGAGAAGCTCACGAGCGCAATTGTTCATTGAGTCACTATTCCCGTTGCTCAAAGATTCCAGCAATCCAGAGGTCTTTGGACTTTTACTGAAGTTAGAAAAGCAGATCAAAAAAGAAAACTACAAAAAGGCCCAGGTTTCACTTAAACAATTATCTAAAATTATCGATATTAATTTTGAGGCATATCCCCTATGAGCGCAATTAATAGTGTAATTTCATTTTGGTTTGGTGAACGTGATAGCGAAATATTTGGTCAGTTCCGCCAGGAGTGGTTTAAAAAATCTGCTGAGTTTGATGGAGAGATCCGCGATAAATTTTCCCAACTTCATCAACAGGCAAACTCTGGGGAGCTTGATGATTGGCAGAGCCAACCCGAAGGGGCTTTGGCCCTGATAATAATCTTAGACCAGTTCTCCCGTAACATGTTTCGCAACAGCCCCGAAGCTTTTGCCAGCGACCCCCAAGCTCTGACCATCGCCAAAAAAGCCATTGAAGCTTCATTTCACAACAAGGTTCACCCAGTTATGCGACCATTTTTTTTTCTTCCACTAGAACACAGCGAAAAGCTGGAAGATCAACAACAGTGTGTGTCACTGTTTGAACAAAGTGTCGATAAAAACGGCCTGACCTGGGCCATCAAACATCTAGAGATAATACAAAGATTTGGTCGTTTTCCCCACAGAAACAGTGTTTTGGGAAGAACATCAAGCCCAGAGGAAGAGGAGTTTTTACAGCAGCCGGGATCATCTTTTTAGCTCAAACCCCATCCAACTATCTACAACCGCCAATAGCTTATCAGGAGATGTATAGCCGGGAGCCAGGGTTGTAAACTGTCCATTTTTTTCACCTACTAAAGTGGGAAACCCGGTTGCGGTCAGTTTTCTTGCTCGTACAAAATCCTCTTGGCAAGATTGTTTAATGGGGTTTGAGCTAAAAAGATCGCTAAATTTTGTGCCGTCCAAACCGCAATTCTCAGCAGCCTTTTGCAACACATCAAGTTTTGTCACATCCCTATTGAACTCATAAAAATCACGCTGGATATTCTCCAATATATTCAATGCTGCCTCTGACCCTTGAGATGGAGCCATATGGTCTGCTGTTTTAATGGCCCGACAGGCAAACTCTGTATCATAAACAAAATCTTTTGCCATTTTAAATGCAAAGTTAAACGGCTGCCCACTTGCTTGGTGTACATTTACCCAATGGCCCAACACATAATTGCGCAGATTTTCATCCATTGGTTGACTGTTGCCAGTTCTCAACCCTCCCATAACCAGCTGTATAGCAATTTTTCCTGCCACATGTTTACGTAACTCCCCCATGGCAACAGAAAAGCCCCAGCACCATGAACACATGGGATCGGCAATATAGATAAGTGATGGTTTTGACATGGCTGTTTACACTTGTGTTTAATAGTTAAATACATCTAATCTAGCACAGATAACTCTTTTTTTATTAATTATTTGTTATCTGTGTTGGTTGGGGTGCAAACATTAACAATGCAACCCTTTTTACCCTGTTTTGGTCAAAGTTTTAGATCTGTCTTAAAAACGACCCAGCAAAAACTATAAAAAAAAGATATAGGTATGGATTATAATGAATAATTCTACAAAAAAATCCAGGGTGTGGCACAACGTACCTGATAAAGTCTTGATTTTGGATATTGAAGCTACAGGTCTGCAAGAAGACTCCTATCCCATAGAGATTGCCTATGGAGATCCCCTAGAGAGCTGGGTGACATCATCACTTATAAGACCACATAAAAATTGGGAAAAAGTAGCCTGGGATCAGCAGACGGAACTTATAACCGGTATTTCACTTAAGCTATTACAGTGTGCTCCACTAGCTGTTGAAGTGGCAAAAAATGTGGCTAAAGATCTTGCACAAGCTGACCTTATTCTCTCTGATGCCCCGGCTTGGGATGGTCGTTGGCTCCACCATCTTTTACAACTCAACCCCACACCTGTAAAAATCACAATCAAGGATTTTCGCACCACCATAAATGAATTAAATCCTTTACGAAGATATTTAAGCACCTATAAATGTCTCAATATTTATGACAAATCCGAACATCGAGCAGGAGCAGATGTTATTCGACTGTTACGTGTTTACCGTCGCGCCCTACCCCAACCATTGTGGGAACAGCAATATTGCCCTATAAAACCAGGAGGTTTTGCTTTTTCATCTAGGCCAGAATTTATCCCTGGTCTGCCGGAATAAACTAAAACAGGCAGTCGGAAATATTCCAGTTGTAAAGGCTAACTGACAAAATATTTTTTAATCAATACACAAAGCCTATCAACAATAATTTTGTTGAATTATACTGTTTTCCTTTGCTAATGCGAATCATTATCATATACATTCACGCAAGATCAAAATTCATAAGCTCAATTTAGGAGAATAATTACAATGTTCAAACAAAAACAGCTCTTACTAGGTATGGCATTTATGTTGGGGCTAACACCAGCGATGGTTTCGGCAGGTCAAGAGGTAAACCTATACTCAGCCCGTAAAGAGAAGCTTATCAAACCTCTGCTAGATAAATTTAGTTCACGAACCGGTATCAAGGTTAATCTGGTTACAGGTAAGGCGGATGCTCTGCTAAAAAAATTGCAAAGCGAAGGGATCAATTCACCAGCTGATATTCTTTTAACCACAGATGCTGGTCGTCTCCATAGAGCAAAATCTGCGGGAGTTACCCAACCATTTTTCTCCGATAAACTTAAAAAAGCCATCCCCTCACAATATAGAGATGCCAGCGGTCATTGGTATGGTTTAAGTTTGCGCGCTCGCCCCATTATGTATGTGAAGGGCCGGGTTAACCCTTCTGAACTCTCAACCTATGAAGCGTTGGCTGATTCCAAATGGAAACGACGGATCTGTATCCGCTCTTCAAGCAATATCTATAATCAATCTCTGATTGCCTCCATGATATCAGCCAACGGTGAAAAGGCGACAGAAAACTGGGCGAAAAAATTTGTTAAAAACTTTGCCCGTCCTCCAAAAGGGGGAGATCGTGACCAAATCAAGGGTGCGGCCTCTGGTCAGTGTGATATCGCTGTTGCCAATACATATTATCTGGCAGGTATGCTCAACTCCAAAGATAAAAAACAGCGTTCAGCAGCCAATAAAGTTGCCGTTTTCTGGCCCAACCAGAATGGACGTGGAGCACATGTCAACGTCTCTGGTGCAGCCTTGACTAAATCTGCAAAAAACCGCCACAATGCTGTTAAGTTAATTGAGTTTCTGGCAGAGCCGGAATCACAACTTTGGTATGCCCAGAAAAATGGTGAATATCCTGCCAGACCTGGGGTAAAAATGAGTTCGACCCTACTTAGTTGGGGTAAATTTAAAGCTGACAATCTAAATTTGGTCAACTTAGGCACGTTAAACCCAAAAGCTGTTATGTTGATGGACCGCTCTGGTTGGAAATAGCCTGTGTCACCCCCTTGGCAACAAGGGGGTAAACTTGTTATTTAAAAGGTTTTTTTGTGGAAAAAGCACCCAAGACAAATAGAAGCAAACTCTCCGGCAATTGGTGGAGTGTGGGAACCAGCGCCATGGCTGCTATCTTTAGCATACCGGTTTTGGTTGTCCTGGGGTTTCTGTTTGTTCCTGCCGGTGAAATTTGGTCCCACCTTGTTGATACAGTCTTAAAAGACTATGTACTCAACTCATTAAGCCTGATGCTAGGGGTGGCTCTGGGAAGTCTGTTATTGGGGGTGGGAACAGCTTGGCTTGCCTCTATGTGCTCTTTTACTGGCAGGGGAATATTTGAGTGGATGCTACTGCTCCCCCTTGCCATACCAGCCTATATTATCGCTTACACATACACAGGAATGTTGGATTTTAGTGGACCTGTACAGAGCGCACTGCGAGAAGCTTACGGCTGGGGATATGGGGATTATTGGTTCCCTGAGATCCGCTCATTGTGGGGAGCGGCCCTCATGCTCTCCTTGGTTTTATACCCCTATGTATATCTGTTGACAAGAGCGGCATTTTTAAACCAATCACTCTGTGTTTTGGATGTAAGCCGTACCCTTGGCAATGGTGTATGGCGTTCATTTTTTACCGTTGCCCTACCTCTGGCACGCCCTTCAATAGTTGCCGGGTTATCCTTGGCTTTGATGGAGACTTTGGCAGATTATGGCACGGTGCAATATTTTGGGGTTAGCACCTTTACCACAGGCATATTCAGAACCTGGTATGGTCTGGACAACGCACCAGCGGCAGCCCAGCTATCAGCCATGTTGTTGATGTTTGTTTTAATCCTGATCATGCTTGAAAAAAATAGCCGGAAAAAATCCCGTTATCACAACACCTCACAACGGCATCAGGCAATAAACCGTATACCCCTTAAAGGGTGGAAGAATTTCGCAGCGGTTCTCTATTGTGGAGTAGCAGTTCTTTTTGGCTTTCTGTTACCAGCTGGTCAGCTTGTTATATGGACATTCACTATTTCGGAAGAGTCCATAGACGGTGCTTTTTTTGATCTCATCTATCACACCCTTTTGTTGGGGGGATTGGCATCATTTTTTGCCCTGCTATTTGCCCTGTTTCTCGGCTATGGGCAACGTCTGCACAACAATCCCATAGTCCGGCTCTCGGTCCGCCTCTCTGGCATGGGCTATGCTGTGCCAGGAACAGTGGTTGCAGTTGGGGTTATCATACCCTTTGCCTGGCTGGATAACACCCTTGATGGCTGGATGCGCTCACAGTTTGATTATTCAACAGGTCTGATACTCAGTGGTAGCCTGTTTGCTCTGTTATTTGCCTATCTGGTCCGTTTTTTAGCAGTCTCGTTACAGACGGTAGAAGCAGGTTTGGGAAGAATAAAACCATCTATGGACGAAGCAGGAAGGAGTTTGGGATATTCCCCTAATGAGGTGTTGCGCTTTATTCATCTTCCCATGCTTAGAGGCAGTCTGTTAACGGCACTGCTACTGGTTTTTGTCGATGTATTAAAAGAACTGCCGGCAACCCTTATTTTGCGTCCATTCAACTTTAACACTTTAGCGGTGCGGGCATATGAACTTGCCGCTGACGAAAGGTTGGCTGATGCAGCACCGGCATCTTTAGCTATTGTGGCGGTGGGAATAATTCCGGTTATATTGTTAAGTTATTCCATTACCCGTTCCAGACAGAGCAAATAGGTGGTGCTGTTTATTTATAATTGGGGAGTAGAAAAATAGTGTCAGCTCAATTGAAAGTTAAAAATGTATCAGTAGCCTATGACGGCCCCCCAGTGGTCAATGATGTTAGTTTCAGCTTGGATGCTGGTAAAATAGGCTGTTTGTTGGGGCCTAGTGGCTGTGGCAAAACCTCCCTATTGCGTGCCATTGCCGGGTTTGAGCCGTTGGTGGCTGGTGAAATCATACTACACGGTAAAAAGGTCTCCGTGGTGGGAGATACGGTCCCCCCAGAAATACGGCAAATTGGTATGGTGTTCCAGGATTTTGCCCTATTTCCCCATTTGAGTGTAAAACAGAACATAGCCTTTGGTATGCGTGGTAAAGCCAAAGCCATAATTGCCAAACGGATAGATGATTTATTGGAGTTGATGGGGCTAAAAGAGTTTGGTGAGCAGTATCCCCATGAACTATCTGGAGGTCAACAACAGCGGGTTGCCCTGGCCCGTGCCATGGCTCCCAAACCTGAAATATTGTTGCTGGACGAGCCGTTCTCCAGCATGGATGCAGAACTGCGAGAACAGCTGGCCTATGATATAAGAGGCGTTTTAAAACAGGATGGAATAACGGCAATATTGGTAACTCATGACCAAATTGAAGCTTTTGCCATGGCCGATGAAATAGGAGTTATCGGCGAAGGTAGACTTCGGCAGTGGGATGTAGCCTACGAGCTTTACCACCGCCCAGCCGATATCATGGTATCGGAGTTTATCGGCCTTGGAGTCATGGTTTCCGGGCTTGTTTTGGAAAACCGCCAGATCTCCCTCCCCTTTGATGGAACCATAGGACCAGCCCCTTTTAGTTGCGAGGCTGGCTGTACTGTAAAAGTACTACTACGCCCCGATGATATCATACACGATGACACCAGCCCCTTAACCCTGGAGATTGAAGATCGCGCCTTTAGAGGAGCAGAGTTTTTATACACCCTAAAAATCCCCAACGGAGGAAAGATACTCTGCTTGGTACAGAGCCATCATGACCACAAGATAGGCGAAAAAATCGGTGTCCGCTTAGATGTGCAACATCTAACCTCATTTCCTGAAGTGGACTGTGCGGCATGTGACCTATCACAGTGTAAATCTCATCCTACCCAGGGCTAGGATTACTGCCAAATTCTGATAAGTTGCTTAATGGAATGATTTACTGTTAAAATGTGAGTTTGTGCACTGTTTGTTATGCAAAACATGGTATGAGTTTATTTTTATTGTCAAAAATTAGTAAATTCATGGGGAGGATATGGTGATGGGTAAATTGGTTGAGTTATGGACCAAACAGTTGTCTATTGGTATTGAGGATATTGATAATCAGCACTTAAGATTGTTTGAAATCATGGAAGAGGTAATAACCATCATTCAAAAGGGCGGTGATGATCTTTTGGTAATGAAAACCATAAGTTCTCTTATGGGTTACACTCTTGAGCACTTTACCTTGGAAGAGTACATAATGGAGAAAGCTGAATATCCCGAAGTAGAAGCACACTCTCTTCTTCATAAAGAGTTTTCCGACCAGTTGATAAAAATCAAAATTAGTTTCCAAGAAAAAAGCTCTCCCAATGAACAGCTGGAAAAAGATATCCACAAACTGCTCGCTGACTGGTTAAGATCTCACATCAGGGAGGCTGACGGAGACTATGCTTCCTTTGTTCAATCTAAAGCCTAAAGTAAATTGTCAATATATAGCTGTTGACAAGTTTACTGTTGTCACAAAGGTTTGTGCTTATATTCGTTCCGATTGACTACCACAGCAGAGCTATAGCTTTATTAATTTATACCCCACTTGCTGGCTTACAGTGTTGTTAAGTGCAGTGCTGATTTGCTACCCCCTGATTTTATTTTTAAAGGATATCTGCAATATCATTGGGTTTTAAATTCAGTATAAAATTGCGGCAACCATCCACCCAGTTTTGGTCTGTTTTAAGTTACCTTCAAGGCTAATAAACCTAGCTTCTTACAATAAATACCTTGCAAGTTATATCTATAACTACCTGATAATTTTGTATTGTCCAACCTATAAGTCAACTGCTAATAAGATTGAGAATGGTTGCCAAACACAATAAAAATAGGTTAAAAAGTGTCGGGTCGGGTATTAATTCTAATTTGGTTGATATTAGATCAACTTTTCCTTGGCATTTCTGGTAGAGTGTCGGCAAAGGATAGATTGGATTAGTGAAAATCACCATTTCCCGGACTAAATACAGGTTACACATTAATTGGAGAGTTGGTTATCAAAAATACATTTCCTACCAGATCTTGAGGAGAATTTTTTATAAATGAGTAACATTCAGAAGTATAAAGAGTTTTATAATCGCTCTATGGAAGACAGAGATGCTTTCTGGCAGGAGCAGGCTGGTATGATTGATTGGGACACCCCTTTCAATACTGTTTTGGAGTATAATAACCCACCATTTGCCAAATGGTTTCCCGATGGAACCCTCAACCTCTGCCACAATGCTGTGGATCGTCACCTAGCCGAGCGTGGTGATCAAAATGCAATTATCTGGGTCTCAACTGAAGAGGATAAAGAGGTTGCCATCACCTATGCGGACCTACATAAACAGGTAAATGAAGCTGCTGCTGTCTATAAAAATCTTGGGGTAGAAAAAGGTGATCGTATCCTTATCTATATGCCTATGATTCCTCAAGCGGTTGTTGCAATGCTGGCCTGTGTTCGCATTGGTGCTGTTCACTCTGTGGTGTTTGGCGGCTTTGCTTCCCATGCTTTGGCCTCGCGTATTGATGATGCAACACCAAAGGTAGTTGTAACCGCCGATGCTGGTATGCGTGGCGGTAAAACAATCGCCTATCAACCACTACTTGACGCTGCTTATGAGGCGATCACCATTGAGCCTCCCAAAGTGTTGCTGGTCAATCGTGGATTGGCGGAAGATCCCAATAGTCAGAATAAATATGATTGGGATGCAGAGATGGCAAAATGTGCTGGACAGAGTGTTGACCCTGTCATGGTTGAATCCAGCCACCCATCTTACATCCTCTATACATCCGGTACTACTGGCACTCCCAAGGGTGTACAGCGAGACACTGGCGGTCATGCAGTTGCCATGCGCGCCTCCATGGCCCACATATATGATCTAAGACCCGGTGAGACCATGTTTACCGGCTCTGATATCGGTTGGGTTGTGGGCCACTCATATATCGTCTACTCCCCACTGCTAACTGGTGCTACAACCATTCTCTACGAAGGGCTGCCCATCCGTCCTGATCCCGGTATTTGGTGGTCGATTATTGAAAAATACAAGGTCAGTGTTATGTTCACCGCACCAACTGCAATTCGTGTGTTGAAAAAAACCGGAACCGATCTTATCACCAAATATGACCTCTCCAGCTTACGTACTCTATTCTTGGCTGGTGAGCCTCTGGATAGTGAGACCCATCGTTGGATATCCGATGCGCTACCGGGTGACGTTGTTGATAACTATTGGCAGACAGAGACTGGTTGGCCCATCTTGTCAAACTTTGCCGGATTGGGTCTTATGGAGAATAAATTCGGTTCTCCAACCATGCCAGCATACGGTTTTGATGTACAGCTAGTGGATGAGAGCACAGCAAAACCTGTGGGAGCCAATGAGAAAGGCTCTCTTATGATCAAAGCCCCACTACCCCCTGGATGTATGACCACAGTTTGGGGTGATGATAAACGCTTTATCGATACCTATTTCTCCCGCTTTGGCAAGGAGATGTACGCCACCTTCGATTACGCCCTACGCGATGAAGATGGCTATTATTTTATCATGGGCCGTGATGATGATGTTATCAATGTGGCTGGTCACCGTCTGGGAACCCGTGAAATTGAAGAGGTGCTCTGTAAGCACAAATCTGTGGTAGAGGTGGCAGCAGTTGGTGTTAAAGATGAGCTAAAAGGTCAGGAGGTTGTGGCGTTTGTTGTCTCATCTGCTGAGACAGAAGCTGCCAGCGAGAGTGATCTAAAAGCTCTGGTTTCCCGTGAAATTGGCGCCATTGCCAGACCTAAAAACATCTACATGGTTACAGGTCTACCCAAAACCCGTTCCGGTAAGGTTTTACGCCGGGCAATTCGGGCCATGGCAGAGGGAGAAGATCCCGGTGATCTGCCAACAATTGATGATGCCTCTGTTCTTGAATCAATCAAGGCCAAGATAAAAGAGGGTTAACTCTGCAATAAAAAACGGGAACAAGCAATACAGCTTGTTCCCGTTTTTTTTGATCTACACATCTCTTTCCAGGGAGATAATCTCCCTGGACCCATATTAGTATTAACTATAGTGATATTAAATCAAAAACATACAGTCAAAAGCAAAACCTTGGGAGGCCTTGCAGGCCCCCAAACCCCCACGCTTTTAAATGTAAAAACTTAAAAACAAAGGCAAAACCTTGGGCTTCGCCCAAACCCACCAGGGAGATAATCTCCCTGGACCCATATTATTATTAACTAATAAACATCAAGCCTGTTCCAGCTCTGTTAGCACCCCATCGTTATCTTTAGGATGCAAGAATACAACAGGTTTACCATGCGCACCTATCTTGGGCTTAGGATTCAACACACGCATGGTATCGGTAGCCAATAAAAACTCCACCGCTTTTTCTATATCCTCCACCTCATAACAGACATGGTGCATACCCCCAGAAGGGTTTTTGGCAAGAAATGGGGCAATGGGGCTATTCTCACCATAGGGATGGAGCAGCTCTACATTGGTGTTGGGCAGACGGATAAAGACCACTGTTACACCATGTTCCGGCAGATCTTCCGGCTCGGTAACAGTGGCTCCCAACATATCCCGATAGCGAGCAGTGGCTTTGGCAAGATCCGGTACTGCTATGGCTACGTGATTTAAACGTCCAATCATCTTATTCAAACTCCATCAATACTTCATCGGTCTCAACTGCTTTACCAGGGGTGACATTGATCAACTTTACTTTGCCATCCTGCTCTGCCCGCAGTAGATTCTCCATCTTCATGGCCTCAAGGATACAGAGTGGCTGACCTGCATTTACCACCTGCCCTACACCCACCATAACCTTTAATACCAGACCCGGCATGGGGGATATCAACATTCTACTCATATCCGGTGGCATTTTACGCAGCATATGTTTTGCCAATTCATGGTGACGTGGGGTCCGGGTAATGGCGGTAACACTACGCCCACCTTGGGAGAGAAGATAACCTTCTGCCCGGCGACGAATACGGAAGGTAGTACCCGTATAGTCCGGCATGAATATCTTCACCATACGTGCACCAGGTTGAAACACAAACGGTACATGGAGTGGCTCTTCACCATTAAAAGTGATTAGTCGTAGCTCCTCTTCCTTGTGTTCTATTGTTAGCTCTATCTCCTGCTTGTCTACGGTAACCACAAGATCTTGGGTTATTGGGATCTCATCAAACAGCCCGGTATCCTCCTGCTCAATAATGGCTGCTGCTATGGCAAAGGCCTGGGTGCTTTTCTCTGTTGCCGGAGCACCATAAAAACCTTTGGGGAACTCTTCGGCTATAAAGTTTGTGGTTAGCTCGCCCCTTTGAAAACGGGGGTGGCGAATGATGGTGTTTAGCAGATCAAGGTTATGTTCAGGACCCTGGATAAGATAATCATCCAAGGCATACTCCATATGAACGATAGCCTCATCCCTATCCCTACCCCAGCTAATTAGCTTGGATATCATGGGATCATAATACATGGAGACCTCACCACCTTCAAAAACGCCGGAGTCCACCCGTACCCGGTTATCCTCTACAGGTGAACGATAATATATCAGCCGACCTGTTGATGGCATAAAGTTGCGATAGGGGTTCTCTGCATAAACCCGACACTCAATAGCCCAACCACGCAAGGGAACCTCCTCTTGGGTGATCGATAGCTTTTCACCACGGGCTACACGTATCATCTGTTCCACCAGATCAAGGCCGGTAATTTTTTCGGTTATGGGGTGCTCAACCTGCAAGCGGGTGTTCATCTCCAAAAAGTAGAAGCTTCTGTCTGATCCCACAACAAACTCAACAGTACCAGCCGAGACATAGCCAACTTCACGGGCCAGTTTAACCGCCTGTTCACCCATGGATTTACGCATTTCGGGGGTGACAAAAGGTGACGGGGCCTCTTCAATAACCTTCTGGTTACGACGCTGGATGGAACACTCCCTTTCGTTGAGATAGAGAATATTACCGTGACTATCAGCTATGATCTGGATTTCGATGTGGCGAGGATTAACGATGAATTTTTCGATAAAAACCCGGTCATCGTTAAAATATGAGCGACCCTCATTGGAGGCAGCCTCCCAACCTTCTGCAGCTTCATCATCGTTATGGGCGATACGCATTCCTTTACCACCACCACCAGCCGAAGCCTTGATCATAACAGGATAGCCAACCTGATTGGATACCTTCACCGCCTCTGTAACGCTGGTTATCACCCCATCATGACCGGGAATGGTGTTCACCCCGGCAGCATGGGCGATTTTTTTTGACTCAATCTTATCACCCATAGACTGGATGGCATGAACCCCAGGACCGATAAATGTAACCCCGCGCTCTTGTAGTGCCTTACAAAAATCGGCATTCTCCGATAAAAAGCCGTAGCCGGGATGGACAGCATCTGCTCCGGTTTCATCAATGGCTTTTAATATGTTTTCCACAACCAGATAGGACTCTGCACTTGCCGCAGGACCAACACACACCGCTTCATCGGCTTGGCGGACAAACAGTGTCTCTTTATCCGCTTCGGAATAGACCGCAACAGTTTTGATTCCCATACTTTTTGCCGTACGAATTACACGGCAGACAATTTCGCCTCTATTGGCGATTAAAATTTTCTTCATGATATCTCCAGCCACATTAGAGAGGCATATTTCCGTGTTTTTTCCATGGATTCTCTATATTTTTTTCCGACAACATTGCAAACCCTCTAATTAAGCGCCAACGGGTTTGACTTGGGCGTATAACATCATCGATAAATCCCCTTTGCGCCGCCACAAATGGGTTGGCAAAACGTTTGGAGTATTCATCGGTCTTCTCCTTGAGCTTTGCTTCAGGATCATCGGAGTTTTTGATATCGTTACGGAAGATAATCTCAGCAGCACCCTTGGCTCCCATAACAGCAATCTCTGCGTTGGGCCAGGCGAAGTTCAAATCGCCACGCAGATGTTTGGAGGCCATAACATCATAAGCACCACCATATGCCTTGCGGGTGATAATGGTAATTTTGGGTACGGTACATTCAGCATAAGCATAGAGAAGTTTTGCCCCATGTTTGATAATGCCGTTTAGCTCTTGCTGCTTACCGGGTAAAAATCCAGGCACATCCACCAGAGTAAGAATGGGAATATTAAAACAGTCACAAAACTGCACAAAACGGGCTGCTTTAATGGAGGAGTTGATATCCAAACAGCCAGCCAAAACCAGCGGCTGGTTGGCGACAACACCGACGGTGGCTCCATTAAGACGACCAAAACCTGTCACAATGTTTCGGGCAAAACCCCCTTGGGTTTCCATAAAGTCATAATTATCCAGAACCTTTTTGATCAGCTCTTTCATATCATAGGGCTGGTTGGGATCATCGGGTATGAGAAAATCCAATGATTTTTCCTCACGGTCCACAGGATCACCAGTGTTTACCACTGGTGCCTCTTCCCGGTTGTTTGATGGGAGAAAAGAGAAGAGTCTACGTAGCTGCCTTAATAACACCATACCGTTGGGAAAGGCAAAATGGGCAACACCAGATTTGGTAAAATGGGTCTTGGCTCCACCGAGAGATTCAACCGTTACCTGCTCATGGGTGACGGTTTTAACCACCTCAGGCCCGGTAACAAACATGTAGGAGTTATCCTCTACCATCAAAATAAAATCGGTTAATGCTGGTGAGTATACAGCACCACCAGCACAAGGCCCCAAAATGGCTGAAAGCTGGGGAATAACCCCCGATGCCATGACATTACGCTGGAAGATATCGGCATAACCACCCAAGGAGGCGACACCCTCTTGGATACGAGCACCACCGGAGTCGTTCAAACCGATGACCGGAGCACCCACCTTCATCGCCATATCCATGATTTTACATATCTTGGTGGCGTTGGCCTCGGAAAGAGAGCCGCCGAACACTGTAAAATCCTGGGCAAAGACGAAAACCTGCCGCCCGTTTATGGTTCCGTAGCCAGATACCACACCATCACCTGCAATGTGCTGGTCATCCATCCCAAACTCATTGCAACGGTGGCGAATGAAGGTATCCAACTCCTCAAAAGAGTCTTCGTCCAAAAGGACCTCAATAGCTTCACGGGCAGTTAATTTACCCCGTGAATGCTGGGATTTAATCCTTTTTGGCCCGCCGCCCAATGCTGCTTCGGCTCTGAGTGCCTCAAAATGTTTAATTATCTCTTGCATAGTATTTACCGATTATTCTGGGTTTAAGTTTTGTGCAAAAGCATCCATAAGGGTAGCTGCTGCTTTTACAGGTGTTACTGTTTCGTTGCTTACCGCCTTTTTTAGATCCTCCAAATGCTCCTGTACTCCTGGATGGTTGTTAAAACGGTCATGAAGTTCTTCGGTGAGCAGAGTCCACATCCAGTTTACGTTCTGCTCTTTGCGTTTATTTTGCAGATTACCATTTTCATTCATCTGTTGGTAAAATTTCCACATACAGTCCCAACACTCTGGTATCCCTGTATTGTTGAGGGAGCTAACCAACAAAATTTTACTCTCCCAACCTTTGTCGGCGGCACCAAGTAGTGACAGTGCTGCTTTCAACCCCTGCTCCGCCTGTTTTGCCGCCGCTAAAAACTGACCGTCGGCCTTGTTGATAACAATGATGTCCGCCACCTCCATGATACCACGTTTAATACCCTGGAGATCATCACCTGCCCCTGGTAGATGTAGCAGGGTGAAAAAGTCCACCATACCAGCAACCGCAGTCTCACTCTGTCCAACACCGACAGTTTCCACCAAAATGGTATCAAACCCGGCAGCCTCTAAAATTACGATGGTTTCACGGGTTTTTCTTGTAACTCCACCCAGAGTCTCACCATTTGGGCTGGGGCGAATAAATATGTCTGGATTGCCCACCAGACGACCCATACGGGTTTTATCACCCAATATACTGCCACCAGAACGTTTCGAGGTGGGATCTACAGCCAGTATAGCCACCCTTTTTTTCATCGACAGCAAGTGCAGGCTTAAGCTCTCTATGAATGTGCTTTTACCAGCCCCTGGGGGTCCGCTTATTCCTATGCGGTAGGAGTTTTTTTGCCGTTTTGCTCCACCCAGGCTAACCAATAGCTCCTGAGCCAAGGCTCGATCATTGCTGTTGGTGGACTCTACCAATGTGATGGCTTTTGCTACTGTGCGCCTGTCACAAGATTGAACCCCGGTAATAAATGCCTGCAAATCTAACCGCTTCATGGATCTAAAATAGTGCTGTATTTGTTAATTACCATCTACTGCTGATCAATAGCCTGTAACACACGACTCGCAGCATCAACAATGGATGTTCCAGGGCCAAAAATCTCCACCACCCCTGCATCATACAGCTCTTGGTGGTCCTGCTCTGGGATAACCCCACCACAGATAACCTTAACATCCCCTGCCCCCTGTTGTTGCAACTGGGCTATGAGTTCGGGTAACAAGGTGTTGTGGGCTCCAGCTAAAGTGGAGACACCAACAACATGGACATCATTTTCAATCGCCTGGAGAGCAACCTCATTAGGAGTTTGAAACAGTGGAGCCAGATCCACATCAAAACCGGCATCGGCAAAGGCGGTGGCGACCACTTTAGCCCCCCGGTCATGTCCATCCTGACCCATTTTAACCACTAAAATACGTGGTTTTCTGCCGTGTGATTCGGCAAACCTGGCAACCCCGTTTTGCAACTCTGACCAGCTGCTATCATCATCCCACACCTTGCCGTATACCCCCTGTACAATTGAACTGGAGCTACGGTGACGACCATAGACATTCTCCATGGCTGTTGTTACCTCACCCACTGTAGCTCTGGCTCTAATGGCCTTGATGGATAGATCAAGGAGATTGCCACTACCATCTTTTGCCGCCTGTTGCAGAGCATCAAGAGCAGCTTTTACATCCCCAGCATTTCTATCGGCTTTAATCTGGGCTAAACGTTTAATCTGGGACTCCCGCACCGCATCGTTATCAACCTTTAGCACATCTACCGGGTCCTCATCTTTTACAATGTATTTATTTACCCCGACAATGGTCTCCAAACCCCGGTCAATTCTGGCCTGTTTGTTGGCAGCGGCCTCTTCGATACGCCGTTGTGGTAGCCCGGTTTCAATAGCTTTAACCATACCACCAGACTCTTCCACCTCCGCCATGATAGTCCGAGCTTTATCTGCTAGTTGATGGGTCAAGCTCTCCATCATATGGGAACCACCCCAAGGGTCAGCCACATGGGTGATGTGGGCCTCCTCCTGGATGATCAACTGGGTATTTCTGGCAATTCGTGATGAGAACTGTGAAGGCAGTGCAATTGCCTCATCAAGGGCGTTGGTATGGAGTGATTGTGTGCCACCAAAAACCGCTGCCATTGCCTCTATAGTGGTACGTACAACATTGTTGTAGGGATCTTGTGAGGTGAGGCTCCAACCGGAGGTTTGGCAGTGGGTACGCAATATTTTTGATTTTGCCTGTTTGGGGTTGAACTCTTCCATCACCTCAGCCCACAACATACGGGCTGCCCTGAGCTTGGCAATCTCCATGAAAAAATTCATGCCGATACCAAAAAAGAACGATAACCGTCCGGCAAAGTCATCCACCGCCATACCGTTTGCTATAGCTGTGCGCACATACTCACGACCGTCAGCCAAGGTATAGGCCAGCTCCAAGGCACTATCGGCTCCAGCCTCTTGCAGATGATAACCGGAGATGGAGATGGTGTTAAACTTGGGCATATTTTGGGATGCATATTTAATAATATCACCAACAATACGCATGGAAGGAGATGGTGGATAGATGTAGGTATTACGGACCATGAACTCCTTCAATATATCGTTCTGGATGGTTCCACGAAGTTGGTTTTGTGCTACCCCCTGCTCCTCGGCGGCAACCACATAACCAGCCAAAACCGGAAGTACAGCTCCGTTCATAGTCATGGAGACAGAAACTTTATCCAGTGGTATACCATCAAAAAGGATCCCCATATCGGCAACACTATCAATTGCAACACCAGCTTTACCAACATCACCTGTTACTCTGGGATGGTCAGAGTCATAACCTCTGTGGGTGGCAAGATCAAAAGCCACAGACACCCCCTGACCACCTGCTGCCAGGGCCTGACGATAAAAGGCGTTGGACTCCTCAGCGGTGGAAAAACCTGCATACTGGCGAATTGTCCAAGGACGACCTGTATACATGGTGGGATACGGCCCTCTTATATAGGGACTTATACCGGGGAAAGTATCCTGATGGGGTAATGTAGCTGAATCCTGAGCTGTGTAGAGTGGTTTTATGTGGATACCATCTGGGGTACTCCAGTAAGCATCTGCTAGATCTTTATTTTTCATTGTGGCCTGTGCTAGTTGCCGCCACTCATCGATAGTTGTTTTTTTTGAATCAGACATATCACCCTGTTAAACCGCAAAGGCACAAAAAAGTTATTGAAAACACCCAACTTATATTGATGCTCAGATAGCAATATTGCACTGCCGAAAAGAGCCGTATTGGGTGATGTTGCACTGCACTATAACATTATTTAGCGTAAAGGAGAAGAATTAGTTGAATTTATTAAGTCATACAAATATCCTGTGGAGGTAACTGTTAGGATCTTTTAATATTTTTTTTGTGAGTCAACTCAATTATGTCAGAAACATTTAAAGCCCTTGTACTAGAAGAAGAAGAAGATGGTAAGACCATAAATTCATTCAAACAACTCACCATAGATGATCTCCCTGATGGTGACGTGGTTGTTGCCGTTAGCCACTCTTCCCTTAACTACAAAGATGGCCTTGCCATAACCGGAACCGGGAAAATTATTCGTAAATTTCCCTTTGTCCCCGGAATTGATTTAGCAGGAGTTGTTGAATCATCCCAAGATGAGCAATACAAAGCTGGAGATAAAGTTCTATTGACCGGCTGGGGTGTGGGAGAGCGTCACTGGGGAGGTTTTGCCCAAAAGGCCCGTCTAAAAGCAAAATGGTTAACTCCACTTCCGCAAGATTTAACTCCCACAAGAGCCATGGCAATAGGTACAGCAGGTTTTACCGCAATGTTATCGGTAATGGCGTTAGAAGATAACGGTATCCAAAAAGATGCTGGCCCGGTTTTGGTTACTGGGGCCAATGGGGGTGTGGGCAGTGTTGCGGTATCTCTTCTTTCTGCATTGGGTTATGAAGTAACCGCCTCCACTGGAAGATTAGAAGAGAGCGATTTTTTAAAAGAGCTTGGTGCTACCAATATACT
This sequence comes from Magnetococcales bacterium, assembly GCA_015232405.1. Classification (GTDB taxonomy): domain Bacteria; phylum Pseudomonadota; class Magnetococcia; order Magnetococcales; family JADFYX01. Next base: position 39,206 of record JADFZS010000028.1, read on the forward strand.
GCCCCGTGAGGAGTTGAGCCGTAAATCCAAACCTTTGGAAAAAGAGACATGGAACGGTGCCATTGATACCGTAGGTGGTGAACCATTGGCGACGATTTTAAGCCAACTGCGTTATAACAGTGTTGTTGCAGCCTGTGGCCTGGCAGCTGGAGTTCCCCTGCCCACCACTGTATTTCCATTTATTCTTCGTAATATATCTTTACAGGGTATCGATTCTGTGATGTGTCCACCTAAACGTCGGCAACAGGCTTGGCAACGGCTAACCGATATACTTCCCATGGATAGACTGGATGCCCTGACAACCACAATTCCATTTGCCGACCTACCCCAAGCAGCCAGCACAATTTTAGCTGGTGGAATAAGGGGTCGCACTGTCATTGATGTAAACTCTTAAAATAAACTCTCTAACCATAATATTTGGTTAGCAGCAAATAAACCGGATTTAGATGGCAGAGGTGGCTTTTATTATATTGCTACCTCTACCATCTTCTCCCCCCCATCTATTTATTTTTCTTGTCACCTATTAATAGCAGTGGTAAGGATTTTTTCCAGTTTTGCCCTTTGTGAATAGCTCCTTTTTAGCAAAAAATGCAGTTTGAACACTCAAGTAAAATTTCAGACAAGCCGATATTGTATACATCAGTATGTAACTTCTCAAAAACCGAGAAGGTGGATTGAATTACTAATTCCTAGGGAAAGGAAAAGACCATGACCGTCAAAAACCATAAAAATGCTGGCAAAAGCCTAGAGCAGATGTTGAACAAGCTTGAAGATTCCACCCCAGCACTTGCCAATTTAATTACCCATCTATGCCAAAAAGCAGATGAACTCGAAAGACAGGTTGAACTAGCCAGTGCCGCCGACTGGTATGAGTGTGGCTTGGATAAAGAATCAAGAACATTGCACTAAACCAATTTTTTAACCTGATCTATAGCATCAGGTTAGCGGTTGGTTTTTAGTATGGCACTGTTTAGCTGATATTAAGAGACCATTTTAGTTAATGGTGTTCTTGCTTTTTTCGCACCATTTTTGCCAAAGCTTGCGGTAGACAGTCTCCACCTTCTTGGTGTAGAGCTGGGAGTCACCAAGAACAGATTTATCAAATCTGTTCCGCAGTTTATGACGCAAATTTTTAAGTTTCTGCCTATCATTGGCAAACTCTACAGCTTTGGCGATATACTCTTCCCTATCCTTGGCACGCCACTCATCAAGCCCCAGAATATGTAAAATTGTCGAGCTTATGGGACCACGTATCTCTGTCTCACAATTTAAAACAGGAACACCCATACGTAGAGATTCCAAAGCTGTCATACCGCTATTATGGGGAAATGGGTCCAACATGATATCTACCTGCCCATGGGCTTTTAAATGATCTTCACGTGATGTTTTTCCTATTAAAACAAGACGAGTATTGGCAACACCCAACCTTGCAAAAAAATCCTCTACCCTTGCTGCGTTCTTGGGGGAGTCCAATTTCATGGTTTTAATTAATAATTTTGCAGTAGGAATACGACACAATATCTCAGCCCAAATGGTAAACAAATCATCGTTATACTTTTCCAAACGGTTAAATGCACCAAAGGTAACATAACCATTTTTACAAATTGGAGGATCTGTTACTTCAGGAAAAGGTATAACTGGCTGCATATGGATAACACAGGGTATATCAATAATCTCTTCTGAATATTTATGATACTGTGATTTGGGAATAAAATAAGGATCGGCAAAAATATAATCCATTGCATCCATGGCTGTACCAAATGGATAACCCCATGCGTTGATTTGGATAGGCGCTGGCTTACGGGCAAAAGTCAATAAACGGTTGCCTTTTGTGTGGCCAGCAAGATCAACAAGAATATCTATGTTATCCTTATAAATTTGCTCCGCCAATGTTGCATCATCCATTTTAGATGTGGACAGCCAGCCATATACACTCTGTTTAAACTTAACGGTCAGATCATCTTCAACATCATTTCCCGCATAACAGTATACCTGATAATTTGTGGCATCATAATGCAACAGCATTGGTCCGAATATATGGGCAGCAGAGTGGTGTTTAAAATCTGCCCCCACATAACCAATTCGCAATTTTCTGTCAGGATCTGGACTGTTATTTAAGGTAGGCCAAAAAGCCTTTAGAGGCTCTGCATGTTGTGCTGCCCATCTTTCCCTTTCGCTAAAGACTGTTGTTGAATTTACATCAGATATCAAGTCTAAACAGAAAATTAAATTATCATGAAACTCCACATAGTTTGGCTCTAGGGATAACGCCTTTCTATAATAACCCACAGCCTCTTTGATCCTATCTTGTTTTTGCAATATTCTGGCAATATTTCCGTGGGCATTTGCAAATTCTGGTTTTAATTCAATGGCTTTTTTATAACAGGCCATTGCCTCTTGTAGTTTTTCTTGTTTTTGTAACACGGTACCCATATTGCTGTATGCCGCAGCAAAGTCAGGGTTGATATCAAGGGCTTTTTTATAGTTCGCCAACCCTTCGTCAAGGCTACCCAACTCCTTTAGGCAGTTGCCAAGGTTGTTATATGCTGATGCCAGTTTTGGGCTTTTCTCAATGGCTTTTTGGCAGCTGGCAACTGCCTCATCAAGCTTGCCTTGCAACTGTAAGACAACAGCAAGGTTGTTGTGGGCCTCCCCGTTATCTGGATCAAGGTCTATTGTTTGATTATAACTAACCACTGCCTCATCAAGTCTACCTTCATCTTTTAATATGTTGCCAAGGTTATTGTGAGCATTGATATCTTGTGGATTAAGGGATATGGCTTTTTGGTAGTTTGTAATAGCGGCTCTTATATCACCCTGCTCTTGCATAATTATCCCAAGGTTACTATAAGCAAAGGCATAACCGGGATTAATTGCAATGGCGTTTTGGTAGCTAGCTTTGGCTTTTTCAAGCCTGCCCTGCTCTTTTAATATATTGCCCAAATAACAGTGGGCATCTGCATAATCTGGTTTAGTTGCAACGGCCTTTTGAAAACTAGCTAGTGCACCATCCAAATCCCCAAGTAGCTTGAGGGCAACACCAAGATTATAGTGGGCAGCTGTGTAATTGGTTTCCGTGGCTATGACATCTTTATAACATTGAACAGCTTTTTCCAACATTCCCATAGCTTGATAGGACAAGGCAAGATTATAACCAGCATCGCTATAATCTGGTTTTATGCTAAGAGCTGTTTTGTAAAAATATATCGCTTTTTCAAGCAGACCTTTTTGCTGATATGCAACCCCCTCAAGTAGCGCAGCTTTTGCCTCTTTTAATCGAACATCGTTATTGTCTGCGCTTTTATTCATTGATGACTACACTCAACAGATAATTTTTCAGGATCATTATAGCAAAAAAGTTGAATTACAAAAAAAGGTGGCAAACTATTTCTTTGTTACCCACGCTTTGATACCTGCTTTTTTGCTAAAAGCCAAAGCATCTGTTTTAGCAAGATCCGCGGTTTTATATTGACCAAACCTGATCTTATACCACTCCTGACCATTAACATCTTTGTAGTATGAGATGTAGGGAGAGCATGAACAATCTTTTATCCTGGCTAAAATCTTGTTTGCACTTTTTTGTTGTTGAGTTGCCGAAATTTGAACAGTCCAATCGGGGGAATTTGTAGCAACCTCTCCATTTTGCGATGCAGTAATTGCAGCCTTTTTTTGTGGCAATGTAGAGTCCATATCTGCTGTTTGAGCAACAGCATTTTCTTTAGATATTGTAGCTAATAATATCCCATTTATAACATCACTATCGCCATTTTTGCTCAATGATGTTTTTATCTTTTGTGGCTTATCGATTTCCTTGTTATTTGCTATATTTGCTTTAGGGTTTGGCTGGCCCCCCTTTAACTCCGTAAAAGAGAGTCTGTTTACCGCTTTTAGAATTTTATATTTAGCTAAAATCAGGGAGTAGTGGCTCTTGATCAAACTTGTCTGGGCTGTGAATAACTCCTGCTGGGTATCTAGAAGATCAAGTGATGTACGGGTTCCAACTTGAAACTCCTGTTGAATACCGTCAAGGGTCTCTTTAGCAGATGCCACAGCTGTAGTTAGAGCACTCTTTTTTGCTTTGGCTGACTCAAGTTCATAAGTGGCCTCTTGCAGCTCTCTTTTTGCCTTTTTTCGCAACTCGTCCAGGTTGGCCTGTTTGGCCTGATGGCTGAACTTGGCTTGGTTCTGTTTAGAGCTGGTTGCTCCTCCAGAATAGAGCGGCAGCTTTATTTCAAACTCCACAGCTAAACTATCACTTACACCGGGATAGATACCTGAATCTCTATCCCAGGTTCTTTCAGCTTCTGAGTTAAGGCTAACTGTGGGAAAGTGCCCCGCTTTTGAAGAGTTGAGATTTTTTTTTGCCTCATCAACCCGGCTTTTTGCTGCCAAAATATCAAAACGGTTTTCCAACATTGGTAGATTAGACTCCAACGGCTGGTCAAACAGATCATATTCAAGATTTGCCACCACTATTTGATTATCGTCAACTTCACTACCAACCACCTCTTCCAGACGGGCAAAGGCGATATGGGCTTGGTTTTTGGCATCAATCCAGTCTGCATAAGCTGTAGCATGACGGGAGATAGCCCGACTCTGCTCGGTTATAGTAAGCTCTCCTACACTATGGCGATAACTGGTCGCCTCCATATGTCGTTTGGTTACCTCAACATTGTTTTTAGATAAAAGAGCAACCTTACGGGCTTTTATAACTTCAACAATCTCTTTTACAACGTTAAAAACATTCTGTTGAATAGCCTCTTTTAGATCAAGCTCAACAGCTGCGACATGGGGAAAAGCCTGTTGGTAGTCTCGCCACGATTTCAGATCAATAATTGGTACTGATAGTGACAGGGAGATATTTTCCGGGTTGGAAGAGTCGGAACCACCACGCCACAACTCCCGATCGATATTACTGTTATATTCAAGGGAAAGCTCAGGGAGAAGTTCAGCTCTATTTTGAATTATTTTTTCTTTAGCTGCCAGCAGGTTGGCTTTAGCTGCCTTTATTTTGTCACTGTTGTCCAAACCCTGTTGTAATATTGAAAAAAAGGTGGCATTGCCACCATCATTGGCTAACGCATTGGCAAACAGCAGAACAAGAGCCGTTGGCAGAATAATTTTGAGTGACAATTTATTCATAGTTAAAATCAGGGATATGACAATTTTATTTTATTACATTGATCTTGATAAACAGCTCACAAGCTAATGAGCAATTTACAGACCAAATATGGGCAAAGGTATTTAAAGCCATAAAAAACCATTAAACATGTAAAAACTGTTCTGTTTACATATCGACGGGATAACTATGCCTTGTAAATTAAACTTAGAATTATTTAGATATGCCACCCCCCCTATTAAAGTGGTATATACCTATTAAAAAGTGGCTTGTTTAGGAGTCAAAGTTCTCTAGATTTTCAAAAGATAACAGATCATCATCCCCCAAGCCATTTTCGCCCCCATCCTCATTGGTTAACTTATTGTACTCATCACCTGAATCGGACCCATCATCATCACTCTCAATATGTGAGGTCCAATCATTTTGTGAGCTACTACTATCGGATTCTTGATAATCATCAGATTCCACAGCTTGGGTCCACGAAACTCCATCCTGAGAACTACCGCCCAAGGCATCGCCACCTGACAACATTCCACCGCTGGCGAAATCTTCCTCCATCGCCCCAAGTCCAAACCCGTCATCCTGCCCAGCCTCATCTTGATCTTCATCTGCTTTTTTAGCATAAGCAGGGTTATCTTCGTCTACGCCATCATCATCATTGCCATGGCCTCTGTTGTGGTCTCCCTGTTGGGAATCATCCTCTTCTTGGGTGTTACCTTTTGATCCTCCGGCAGAACTCTCTTGGGAGCCTCCTTTTGATCCTGCAGAACTCTCTTGGGAGCCTCCTTTTGAT
>JADFZS010000028.1:45214-46334 GCA_015232405.1 Magnetococcales bacterium
GATCCTCCGGCAGAACTCTCTTGGGAGCCTCCTTTTGATCCTCCGGCAGAACTCTCTTGGGAGCCTCCTTTTGATCCTCCGGCAGAACTCTCTTGGGAGCCTCCTTTTGATCCTCCAGTTGATACTGACACATCTTGGGAGCCATCTTTTGACCCACCTGTTGATACATCTTGAGAGCCACCTTTAGATTCTCCACTAGCTCCTCCTACCGAGCCACCTTTAGATTCTCCACTAGCTCCTCCTACTGAGCCACCTTTTGATCCTCCAGTTGTACTATCTTCATCACCAGCTTTCTTGGCAAAGGATGGGTTATCTTCATCTACACCATCCTCATCATTGCCGTGGCCTCTGTTGTTGTCTCCCGGTTGGGAATCATCTTCTTCTTGGGAGCCACCTTTTGATCCTCCAGTTGTACTATCTTCATCACCAGCTTTCTTGGCAAAGGCTGGGTTATCTTCATCTACACCATCCTCATCATTGCCGTGGCCTCTGTTGTTGTCTCCCGGTTGGGAATCATCTTCTTCTTGGGAGCCACCTTTTGATCCTCCAGTTGTACTATCTTCATCACCAGCTTTCTTGGCAAAGGCTGGGTTATCTTCATCTACACCATCCTCATCATTGCCGTGGCCTCTGTTATGGTCTCCCTGTTGGGAGCCACCTTTTGATCCTCCGATTGAGCTACCTTTTGATCCTCCAGTTGATCCACCTTTTGATCCTCCCTTGCTACCTCCAGTGGAGCCTCCCTTAGAACCACCTTTAGAACCACCACCTGGCTCTGGCTCAGGTTCGGGTTCCGGCTCTGGCTCAGGTTCCGGCTCAGGTTCCGGCTCAGGTTCGGGTTCCGGCTCAGGTTCGGGTTCCGGCTCAGGCTCTGGTTCAGGCTCAGGTTCCGGCTCCGGTTCTGGTTCTGGTTCAGGCTCTGGTTCTGGTTCAGGCTCAGGTTCCGGCTCCGGTTCTGGTTCTGGTTCTGGTTCTGGTTCAGGCTCTGGTTCTGGTTCAGGCTCCGGTTCGGGTTCTGGTTCAGGCTCTGGCTCAGGTTCTGGTTCCGGCTCAGGCTCTGGCTCAGGTTCCGGCTCAGGTTCGGGTTCTGGTTCAGGCTCCGGTTCAGGCTCCGGTTCGG
>JADFZS010000290.1 GCA_015232405.1 Magnetococcales bacterium
ATCTGTAATGTGGGAATCAGGCTCTTTACCTGAATCCGGGTTGGGTAACAGTTGGGTGCTAAATTCATTATCAATTGTAGGAAGTTTCGCCCTGAGTCTTTTTTCTGCTTCCAGTGCCGATTTGAGAATAATGACAATTTGATCTTTATCTTTTGTCACCAACTCCTTATCGTTGCTTTTTTTCCAGGCATCCTCCAAATCGGATAAATCATCAAAATTAACCCGGTCTTTTCCCAAGTCCCACATACGTTTTTCAACAATGGTACTCATCAAGCTTCCTAACTCGTTAGAAAACGGAGAAAGGAAATCAGAAGCTTTTTCATCCCATGGCATGGAGCCAAGAGGCTTTAAACCATCTTCATCGGGTGGAGGGTTTAGGAGTTTTTCAACAAACTTTGCATCAACTCTTTCCATGTTGTTCTGTGAGGCGGCAATATCAATAGCTCGGCGTACCAGACCGGCTTGACCATCTTTTTGTAAATCCTCCAACAGTTTTTGGGCATCTAGATCCCAAGGTAGAGGAGGGGTTTCATCCTCAACTGCTTCAAGCCTAGCAGCTACATCACCACTGCCATCACCACTGCCATCACCACCATCTTTATTGCTACCATCCCCTGATTCTCCCCCTTCTTGACTGCCATCAGCCCCACCAGGGTTTGCCGCTTCGTTTTCGGCAGCCTGTTTTGCTCTGTCCAATACCTCCGTATTGTTGCGACAGGAGATAAAAATATCGCAAGGCAATAATTTTAAAAGGTTTTCAGTGACGCTACCCATCTCCAGGCTATCTTCACAATGAAGTCCGGTTTTTCCCATTACCAAAAGAGATGGTTTGTGTTTTTTTATTAGCTTTTGCAGGGTTGTAGCAGGCTTGCCAGATAACAGTATCCGTTCGGCATCAACATCTTTATCTTTGGCTATTTTTCCCGCTTGCATGAGATGAGCGCGAAAATAGTTTACCAATGCTGTAGGTGGTGCACCATCCCACTCTTTATCCGGCAGTTCTGCAGGCTCTGCCCCCTCTTCAGGTTGGGCCAATGCTCCAATAGTCTGCTCCAAAGCTAGATAGTGTTGGTATGGATCGTAGGCAACCATAACCAGAATTAGAGGTCTGTTAAGACTTTTAGACAGTTCAATAGCTGTAAGCAGACTGCCATAAGCGTTGGCAGAGCTATCCATTGCCACCATGATTGGCCCTGGTTTTTTTAGGGACTTGGCATTTTTCAACACCAGCATATCAATGGGAACACGCCTTAAAAGACGGATGTTCAAACCGTTACGGGAGTCCTCAAATACTGCCCCCAAACCCATGGCTCCAATTACAAAAAGATCATATTTACCTTCACTAAGCTCCTCTTGTATGGTGAGATGGTCTCTACCCTCTAGTTGAATGCGGGAAAAGGGTATTTTGGCTTTTTGGCAGATTTTCTCCCCTGCTGCTAGGTGGAAATCAACAATATTGCCAGGTTCTTCGCCAATAATGGGCTGAAAATATTCATCAAGCTCTTCCAGCCATGGTTTGCCTTGATGGAGGTCAGGAAGGTTCTGTGAAAGTTGGGTCATCAACTCCCTTGTTGGATTTGCACTGTTTACATGAAAGCCGGTAATTGTGGAGTCTTTGCCCAGTTTTGCCAACTCCACAGCCATTGTAACACCACGTTTGCCATGGGGAGTGCCATCCATCGCCACCAAAAAACTGCTATGGACAAAATCTTCATCGCGGTTTATGGCTGTTGGAAGACGATTTATGGTAACGGGTTTAGTGCTGACCTCTTCTGCTGGTTCTGCTGCTACAGGTTCTGCTGCAACTTGAACTGGCGGGGCCTGTTGAACACCAGTACCAGCAATCATCTCCTGCATTTTTTTAGTCAAGCTTGGGATATTAAGATTTTCTTTAATTGCATATTCTGAAAAGGCCACATCCCCATCATTAAAATGATCTGTAAGCCAGCCACCTAACTGCCCCAAAACCCCTTCGAGATCTTTTTCCCGTTGGTTCAACAGCCTTATTCTAATGTTCCAAAACTGACGTTTTAGCTTAGAATGGTCCATCATATGCTGTTTTAAATCAGGATAGCGAGCCTCACGCATGAAGATCTCTTCATTGCTGAAATGGTCATTGGCTGCACGATATATTGAGTTTATATGCTGGTTGAATTTTTTCCTGATTATTTTGTCACCACTCAAATAGGTGGCAAAGTTGTTGATGAGATCCACAAGGTTGCTGTGGTCTGCGTCAAGTGCTGGAATCTGCATCGGTGGCAGGGTTTTGAAATCTATCAATGGTGATGACATACTCAATATCCTACTGGTAAATTGTAAGGAAGATATATGTGAGTCCTTAACTCACACATATCCCCCTTTTTACCACAGATTTTCTAAAGAGTAAAACTTCCAAGTCTCTCATCTAGTTTCTTGGAAATGTCAGACAGAACAGTAGCTTTTTCTTCTACCTCTGCGCTTTTTTCCTGCATATCACCAGTCATCCCTTTAATCTCGGTAAGAGTGCCAGACATATCTTCTGATAGTGTAGCTGCACTGGAAACATTTTCTGCTACTTCATTACTGGCACTGGATGTGTCACTTATTGTTCTTGTTAACTCTTGAATGCCACTGTTCACCTCTATGACATTGCGAACCACTTCGCCAATGCCAGAGGAAATCTCCTGCATATTACGGTTGACCTCCTCAATGCCAGTTGAAGATTCATCAACCCGACGATTAACCTCTTTGGTCTCATCGGAAGCAGAGTTCATGGATGTGTTGATCTGTTCAATCATCTTGCTCTGCTCATCAACTGCATGAAGAATCTCTTCATTGGCATCGGCAATCGTTTTAACTGCATCTGTTATATTTATCGTGGCATTTGTTACACTCTGGGTATTGGTCTGAATTTCATTGATTTTATTTGAAATATCAGAGGTAGCAATGGCTGTCTGCTTTGCCAGATCTTTAACTTCGTTGGCAACCACAGAAAAACCTTTACCCGCCTCACCTGCACCCGAAGCCTCAATGGAGGCGTTGAGTGCCAACATATTTGTCTGCTGGGCGATGGCCTCAATATCTTTGACCACATTGCTAATCTCAGCTGTTGAGCGAGTCAGGGTCTCTATTATAGCGATGTTGGATTGGGAATCTTCGCTTGCTTTCTGGGCCACGGATGAAGCATTTTTGCACTTGTTACTCACCTCAACAATAGATACAGAGACATCTTTGACCGATGTGGTAATGGAAGAGATGTTGTCACTGGAGCGATTGGCGGCATCGTGCACCAGTGTGAGACTGTTGCTGGCCTCCTCAGAAGCTGCGGCAACAGCACTAAGATTGGTGTTGGCCTCTTCGGCAGCGGCAGAGATGGTTGTCATGTTGGCACTCATCTCTTCAATGGCTGCGGCTACATTTGTCATGTTTGTGCTCATCTCTTCGGCAGCTGATGAGACACTGTTCATGTTGCCACTCATATTTAATGATTTATCCGCTGAATCATCGGCACTACTATTCATGATGTTAGAATAACTGGACATCTCACCAGATATAGAGAAAAGCTCCCCAGAAGCTACATTGACGTTATGGGCATTTTTGGTTATATCCTCAATTGTACGACGTAAGTTGGTGATCATGTGGGACATGGAGTTTGATAAAATACCAATTTCATCTTCTCTTTTTGTCGTTTCGATAAGAGAGAGATCACCATCGGAGAGGCGTTGCAGATCCTTAACACACTTAGCAAGTGGCAAGGTAATGTTGCGAGTGAGAAAAATACCGATAATTATACTCAATGTGATAGATAGACCACCCATCAGATAAATTGTATGAGTCACCTTGTCGGTCAACTCCACAATCTGCTGGGTAACTGCGTGGGTCTCCTCGCTTTGGCTATTCAACAACCAACCCATATGTTCTTTGAGTTCGTTGGAGTCACCATCAAACCTCTCCATTATCTCATTACCAGCCTTGATGCCTCCAGTTATGTATGCCTCGGCCATTTTCTCACCTGTTGCATACAAGGCATCAAATGCTTTGTCGAGTTTTGCCAGTTTTCTTAGGGATTCAGAGTCATTTTCCTCACTAAACATCCCTTTAAATTTTGCATGACCCTCCTTAAAACTGTTATAGGCATCCTTGGCATCATTATAACCGTCCCGGTTATGGGTGGCTGATACGTCTGTTAACCACTGTTGAACTTCGATGATACTCGCTTTCATCTCACTAGCAGTCTGGAAAAAAGGCATGCTCTCATCACGAACAAGCTTGGCATCCTCCGAAACTGTCTGCAGAGAAAACAGAGCCATAACAAATGCTGCTATCACTGTAAGGAGAATTGCTGAGAAGCCTGCTCCCAACTTTGAGCCAATTTTCATATTGTCGAGATTAACCATAATCTGTT
>JADFZS010000291.1 GCA_015232405.1 Magnetococcales bacterium
GGATTTGGGTGATTTTGTCATTCAGGAGTTTGGTGCACCGGAAGAGATTCTCATCCGTGTTGAAAAACAGGTTGCAGATGTAAAGTCGCAAAACGAACTCTCCCATAACATAGTCAAAGCTCTCGGCCCGGTTGCAGGCAAAGAAAAAGTTGATCTGCGCCGGGTGGAGTTTGTTGGTCCACAGGTTGGCGCAGAGCTGACAGAAAAAGGAATCCTGGCGGTCGTCTACTCCATGGTGGCGATACTTATTTATGTTGCTTGGCGATTTGAGCTACGTTTTGCCTATGGAGCTGTACTTGCTCTTATTCACGATTTGGGAATCACCATCGGCTTTTTCTCTATCATGCAGAAGGAGTTTACCCTGGTTGTTGTGGCTGCTCTACTTACCGTTATCGGTTATTCCCTCAACGACACCATTGTGGTTTATGATCGTATCCGGGAGGAGATGAAGCGGTTTAAATCTAAAGATTTGCCATTTATCATCAATGAAGCGGTTAACCGCACCCTTGCCCGTACCATGATCACCTCTCTTACCACACTGTTGGTTTTGGTTGCTCTGTTGGTGTTTGGCGGTGAGGTGATCCACGATTTTGCCCTTACTTTGTTTCTTGGTGTTCTGATTGGAACTTACTCTTCTATCTTTGTTGCCAGCCCAATTGTACTGCTGCTAAACAAAAAAAAGTCGAAGTGATAATCCTAGAAACGGCAATTTCACCTTAACACCCCAAGGCGAAAAAGATGCCAGAGTTTCCAGATGATGACATGGATATGCGATTCAAAGTAATTGATCCGGGTTTCACCCCAGATCAAGACGCTGTTTATGAATCTGCAATGGGCCATTTAAAAGAGGGTATAGCAAAAGGTCTGCCTTGGAAAAAGGTGGCAGACTCTGTGCAACTTGCTGATGCAAAGCTAAAAGAGGTAGTATTAGACGATTTTCTTAAAATCACCATTGCTGAACGCCATTTTCAAGGTGGTGAGGGGTTGAAACATATTGCCAAATCCTTGAAAGTACCCATGGATCTTATAGTTGCTCTTAAGGCATCCATGATTGAAGAGGTCAGTCAGGCTGCAGTGAAAGTTTATCAAATGGGTGAAAAAGAGAAAAAATCTTAAGATAAAAAAAATTTTGTAGTATATTGATCTCTGATAGCTTTTTGCTGGTCACTTAGTAGCAATGCTACCCACTATTTTAATGACAACAAGGTGGTAAGAGAGCCACCTTAAAAACAGTAAACTGCACTGTATTTACGATACTAGTTTCAAGTATAAGGAATTTAAAGAACATGGCTAAGATCCTGATTATTGATGATGATGCCTCCATTCGTGCACTGCTCTTTGCCATCTTGGAAGATGAAGGACATGAGCTACGACAGGCAGAAGATGGACGCAAAGGGTTATCCATGTTTAAAGAAGAACCTGCCGACTTGGTGATAACAGATGTCCTTATGCCAGAAAAGGACGGGGTTGAGCTTATAATGGAGCTAAAAGAGATCGACCCTGATACAAAAATAATCGCTATGTCTGGTGGTGGTCGCGGTCTTGATGCCACATTTAACCTACGCATGGCACAGGATTTTGGTGCTCAACGCCTGATGGTTAAACCCTTCTCCTCCTCAGAAGCCATGGAAGCCATACAATCGGTATTGAATGGATAGCCCTCTTATATAATATCTGCTATACTTACTTTCTTTAATAATTAGGGTATTTTGTTAAACTGTTGGCGATATCTCCTAATGCTTTGCTTTATAAGGGTATTTCTCTAATGGGTGGTCTGCTGTTGTAAAACTACCCTGCAAAAGAATATATCCGGTTAATAGTAATAATTTGGCTGGTAGCTCGTCGATTTTTTCCAGATATTCTGGTCAACAATTTACATTCGGGTAATTTTTTTGTGGAAACCGGGCATATAAGTGTCCTGGCAACAGAGGTGATGACCTATCTTGCTCCCAAACCGGGAGGGGTCTATGTGGATGCCACCTTTGGAGCTGGGGGTCATAGTCGGGCTATACTTGATGCTTTGGGAAAAAACGGCAAACTGTTAGCCTTGGATAGAGACCCTGATGCTATTGTTCGGGGGGAGAAGCTCCTAAAACTCTATCCTGGGCAACTGACGATTAAACATACCTCCTTTCAAAATTTGGGGGATGCTTTAATCGAGTGGGGTGAGGAGCAGATAGACGGTATATTGTTTGATTTGGGTATATCGTCTTACCAGATAGATCAACCAGAACGGGGCTTTTCATTTCGTTTTGACGGTCCCCTAGATATGCGTATGGATCATAGTTTAAGCTCCAATTCAAAAACCGCAGCTGATCTGGTAAATAGCATGAGTGAACGTGAGTTGAGTGATATTTTTTTTAAATATGGTGAGGAGTCCCGGGGCAGAAAAATTGCTCGGGCAATTGTCTGTGACCGGGAAAAAAAACCGTTTACCACCACAGCACAACTTGCCCGGTTAGCCCAGAGGGTTATACCCAACCATAAAAAGGGTATCCACCCGGCAACAAAAATTTTTCAAGGGTTGCGAATAGCGGTAAATGGAGAGCTTGATCAGCTGCAAAAAGGGATAGATATAGCGATAAACTCTCTTAACCACAATGGACGGCTGGCGGTAATAAGTTTTCACTCTTTGGAAGACCGCATTGTAAAACAGACCTTTAAAAAAGTGACGACCCATCCCCCCTTAACTGGCCCGGCAGCACTGCTGCCACAACCAAAACTACCGCCACTCCCCTTTAGCTTGGTATGCAAAAAGCCCATTATACCAAACAGGGATGAGATACAACAAAACCCCCGCTCTCGTAGCGCGAAATTACGTGTTTTAACGAGGGTTCCATCATCATGAAAGCTGACTGGCTGATACCGACCTTTTTGGTTATTGTTTTGGTGGTTACAGCTGCTATTACCATCACCTCCCGTATGTGGATGCTGGATGTCCATAGAGATCTACAAAAAGCTGAAAAAAAACATGCCCGACTTCTAGACCAAAAACAGGCTTTAGAGATAGAGCTAGTCTCCCGTACCGACTTGAACTACACAGAGAGGTATGTCAGAGAAAAATTGGGTATGCGCCCCATGCGTCATGATCAATGGCAGGTGTTGCCAAAATGAGTATTTTTAAATCAAACAAAACCAGAAAAAGTGGTGGAGCAAGGGTCAAGCCCAACCGGGTAAAAGCCAACAAAAAAATTGTTAACAAAAACAAGCCAAAAGGAAAAAAACTCAATCTCAATCTAGCTAGCAAATTCAAGTTTAATCCTGCAATTCTGCTTGCTCCTGTTCTGGCTATCGGTGCAATTGTTGGTTCTCTTTTTTCCCGACCCAGCAACAAAAAGCCCAAAGTTACCAGGGTGGCTATTCAACCCCAAGGGAAAAAACCGGAGGTCATCGGCAACCCTGCTTTGCGGTTGGAGATTTTACTTGGGCTATTTATGCTGGCATTTGTAATTTTGGCTATCAGGGCGTTTGACCTTACTATTCTGCAAGGTGAGACTCTGCAACGACGAGCCCAAAACCAACACAAGAAAAAGATCATTGTTCCTGCCAAACGGGGTCGCCTGATAGACCGCAACGGAAGAACCATTGCTGTTAGTATGCCCATGAAATCCCTTTCGGTGGATATGGATCTGGTGGAGGCTCCAACAAAGTTAGCCAACAGACTAGCCCCCCTTATCGGTAAAGACAGAAAACAGCTTGTCAGAAAACTAAACCAGGCCCGAAAAGGTAGTTTTCCGGTTTTGAAGAGACAGTTGCCCCCGGATACAATCCGCAAAATTCGTATGATGAACCATCCGGCACTGTTTTTCAAACCCCAGAATAAACGTTTTTATACCATGGGTGAGGTGACATCCCATGTTTTGGGTTTTACCAACTATGATGGTATTGGTATGGAGGGGCTGGAAAGAGCAAAAGAGAAAGAGCTGCAAGGACAACCCGGAGCCCACATCATCACCCGTGATAGACTCGGTAGGTTGATGCCCAAAGTACAGCTCATGACTCCAGCCAAACCTGGGTCTGATGTGGTTTTGAGTATAGATACCACAATTCAATATATCGCCTATCGCGCCCTGTTAAAGGGGGTGACAAAAAGTAAAGCAAAATCCGGTTTTGCCATTGTGATGAACCCCAATAATGGTGAAGTTCTAGCCATGGTCAACCAACCCAGCTTCAACCCCAACGATCTTGCCCACAGCAGTGATCAAGGCAGGCGCAACCGTGCCGTGGCTGATCTTTTTGAGCCGGGTTCGACATTTAAAATTTTCACCGTAGCAGCAGCTCTTGATACCGACACAATCACCCCCAACACAGTAATAGACATCGAGGGGGGTAAATTTAAAGTT
>JADFZS010000292.1 GCA_015232405.1 Magnetococcales bacterium
TCATAGATTTCCGGAAATGTGATACCCAAACGACAGCCCCGGTGGCCCATCATTGGGTTGAACTCCCGGATCTCCTCCACACGTTGAGTAACCTCCTCAACGGTTAGGCCCATGGCAGTGGCAACACTTTTTTGTCCTTCCAATTCATGGGGCACAAACTCATGCAGGGGTGGATCAAGAAGTCGAATGTTCACTGGTAGGCCACGCATTTCATAAAAGATCTCTTTAAAATCACCTCGCTGCATGGGCAAGATCTTATTCAACGCTTTCCGGCGTCCCTTTACATCTCGCGCTAGAATCATCTCACGCATGGCGACGATACGGTCTGCCTCAAAAAACATATGCTCTGTTCGGCAAAGACCGATTCCCTCAGCACCGAAATTACGTGCAACTTTGGCGTCGTGTGGGGTGTCGGCATTGGTACGTACATCCATCCGGCGTACATCGTCTCCCCAGCGCATGAATTCTGAGAACTCTTTACTCATTTCAGGTTCGAGGGTAGGAACCTGCCCGGATAACACCTCGCCTGTTGCACCATCAATGGTCATCCATTCACCACGATTTAAAATGGTTCCGTTGATTGTGCAGATCTCTTTTTCAAAATCGATGTGAATTTCACTACAGCCAGAGACGCAGGGTCGGCCCATACCCCGTGCAACAACGGCAGCATGAGAGGTCATACCGCCTCTAGCGGTTACGATCCCTTGGGCGGCGTGCATACCGTGAATATCCTCTGGACTAGTTTCATCACGCACAAGAATGACAGCTTTTCCCTCCTGTGCCTCAAACTCCGCATCGTCAGCAGTAAAGAAGATTTGTCCGGATGCCGCCCCAGGAGAGGCGGGTAGGCCACGTGTCAGGACATGACGTTCGGCATTGGGATCGATAGCCGGATGGAGTAGCTGATCCAAATCTGCAGGGGCCACTCGGCCTATGGCTTCTTCAGTACTGATAAGGGATTCGTTGGCCAAATCCACAGCGACCTTGATCGCTGCCTTGGTGGTTCGTTTGCCGTTGCGGGTCTGCAATATCCAAAGTTTGTTTTTTTGAATGGTAAACTCAATATCCTGCATGTCACGGTAGTGTTGCTCAAGTTGATTGCATATGGAGGCAAATTCTTGGTACATCTTTGGCATGGACTCTTCCATAGAGGGCAGCTCTGAATTTTGCTCCTTGCGTCCCTTGATGGTTATTTGCTGGGGAGTGCGAATGCCTGCTACCACATCCTCTCCCTGGGCATTGATCAGATACTCGCCATAGAGGCTATTTTCACCGCTGGATGGATTACGAGTGAAGGCCACGCCAGTGGCACAATCATCACCCATGTTGCCAAACACCATCGCCTGGACGTTGACAGCCGTACCCCAGTCATCGGGAATACCGTTTAGTTGGCGGTAGGTTATGGCACGTTTGATCATCCAGGAGGAGAAAACCGCACCTATTGCTCCCCATAACTGTTCATGAGGATCTTCCGGGAAAGGATTGCCAGTTTTTTTGAAAACGTGGGCTTTGTACTGCACAACCAACTCTTTCCAATCGGTGGCGGTAAGTTCTGTATCCTCTTCCTTGCCAATGGCATCCTTTTTCTTTTGCAGCATCTCCTCGAAATGGTGATGTTCCATACCCAGGACGACATTTGCATACATGGTGATGAAACGACGATAGGCATCGTACCCGAAACGCTCATCTCCACTTTGCTTGATCAAGCCTTGCACCGTTGCATCGTTTAGCCCAAGGTTGAGAACCGTGTCCATCATGCCGGGCATAGAGGCTCTTGCACCGGAACGTACCGACATCAGGAGAGGATTGTCGGTATTGCCAAAGCCAGCGTTCATTACCTGCTCTACTTTGGCGATGGATTCCTCAACTTGGTTGGCCAGTTGCTCTGGATAGTTGCGTTCGTTGGCATAAAATGAGGCGCATACCTCCGTGGTGATGGTAAACCCAGCCGGTACTGGCAAACCAATGCGGTTCATCTCAGCCAGATTGGCTCCTTTGCCACCTAAAAGATTGCGCATAGAGGCCTCTCCCTCAGCCTCACCAGCGCCAAAAAAATAGACAAATTTCGGGTTGCTCAATGCCGTCGCTCCTAATAAATAGCTGCTTATTCAATCAAATGGATATTATTGTTCTGAGAACTCGTACCGTGAACTCCCCTTTCAACGCTAGGTGGGAATAATCGATCCGAAATGTTCTCTCATCTAGTCGTCGCACTCAATAGATAAGTTCCAGGTCATGTTGTTGACTGGCATTTCCTGGGTAACTCACAATGCGTCTTAAGCTTTGACTAAAAAAACACCCTCATAATATATCGCAATTCATTTATAAAGTCGGTCACAATACCATGATTGTACAAGTCAGTGCAAAGTTACCCACAAATTTCTCTGATTGCGGGCCTGTTCTCTGATTATGGATGGTCAGGATGGCATATGGTTGTTCAAACTGACTAAAGCCTTAGCTAAATCCTGTAGTAATTTCGATACCTTCATACAGATTGACCCAGTATTCCAAAAAACACAAAAGCCATTAAAAAAATGGCTTTTGCGCAAATAGTCAACTTTGGAAGTCAAGTCATTAATCAATATGAAAATGAGTAGACAGAACTGCTGCCAGAACTCAGAGAACCTGTTCTGGTAGTGGTTGAGCCATTGATTACTGTTGTTAATGTATATGAAACAGTTGAAGTGCCACCATAATATTGAACCCAGACATTGTAGGTACCTGTTGGAGCCGCACTTACCCATACTATATTTTCACCTGTGCCAGAACTTCCAACATCGTCAACATCAAGAGAACCGGTATAGCCCTGACATGTTGCTGAGGTATTTAAGAAGGAAATTTCATTACTACATGGATCAGATACGTGTAGATCAAGATCAACCGAGCTATTATTCCAGAAAGCGAGATTAAACCTTACAACACCTGAAGAACCACTAAGAGAGCTGTCACTAGTACTGCTGCTACTACTGCTATCATCATCCCCCCCACCAGATAGAGCAAGAGCACCACCACCAACAGCTAATGCACCCAAACCAACCACTGCTATTGTACTCATCCCACCGCTTGCTGCTGCGGTTGTTGTCGCTGCAGCTGTTGTAGCTGTCGTAGCTGCTGTTGTTGTTGCTGTGGTTGTACCTGCGCTAACTGCGCCAGCACCAGCAACTGATCCTCCGGCAGCAACCTGACTTACTACACCTGCTACAACACCAAATTTAGCTGCTGATACCACAACATCTGTAGTGATACTGTCTGAAAAGCCTGCAATTTCAGTTGGAGCCTCTGCTAATTCAGAATAGACCTGGACGGGATCGCCTGTCGGTGTTCCACCATTGCCTTTCACAACGGTAGTTTGGTAGGTTTGGGATTTTACAACAACATTGGCACTATTTTTAACCAAAATCAGATAATTGATAGAGTCGGCATTTGCTGCTGGAGCTGGCAAAGTACCTGAATATTGATTGTCACCAATATCTTCCATAGCGACAAAATTGAAATTTTTGCCTTCTGCAGCCTTGAAATAGGTTCGTACAATATCCACACCTTCGGAATCAGTAACTTTGGCTATAATTTGTAAACGTTTTCCTGAGGCAGCCTCGGCCACTCCATTATGAACAATCTTGGTCTCACTTGTAGCAGCAACTGCTTGTATTACAGGTGCATTCATAAAAATTAACAGTGGAACAACAAACATGGTGATTAGTTTTCTAAAGCTTTTTCCCATTTAATTCCCCTCTCTAATTAGCTTTTTGATTTATATAATCCAAAATAAACGACCGTGTATCAGTTCATCATAACTTATTGTGATTTATGATGAAAGATAATTATGGTTGAGGATATTTTGGTTGATTTAGTATTATTGGCTACTAAATAATCATCGTTGGCAGCCAAATATATACTGCTCGTTTCAAGATCTGGTTCTTATATGGGAAAGGATTTTCAAAAGGGTGGAGACCAATTAGCAGGGTATGCAGTTAAAATATGTCAAAAGTTGGTCCAAAAATGGTCACAAAGGGAGGAGGGGAGTAGATAACAAAAAACCCGTAATAAATTAATCTTACAGGACTTTTTATTGGTTGCAGGAGGAGGATTTGAACCTCCGACCTTCGAGTTGTTAGCCTAAACATTAGAATATAACCAATTGAAAACAGAAAATTTTTTAAAACGCCACAAATAGCCCTATAACCGGGGCTTTTTGTTTAGTAACGTTTAGATACCGATTTGCACCAAATTGGAATTGGTCAAATTATGGTCACACGGTATTTCTTGCTATTTAATATATTGTAGATACAATAAAGCTATGAATTATGAATGGGATGAAACA
>JADFZS010000293.1 GCA_015232405.1 Magnetococcales bacterium
ATAGTCAATGGGTCTGCACAGTACTCTCAAGCTTACGCCGACATGGCATTACCGCTTTTACGATTGCTGGCGGACCCCACCCTACTTTTTTTCCTGAATTTATTCAAACCGAAGGATTGGATGCCATCAACATTGGTGAGGGCGAAGGAGCCCTGGTAGAGCTTGCTGATTGTGTGGAGCATGGACGGGAGGTCACCAATATTCAAAACCTGAACGTTAAACACAATGGAACCGTCCATAAAAACCCCCTGCGCCCTTTAGTGGATATCAACACGCTGCCACCTCCAGATAGAACGATCTATCTCAAGTATGAAAAATTCCGCCGTCAGCGTTTCTACAATTTTTTGGTATCCCGTGGCTGCCATTTCAGTTGTAGCTACTGCTTTGTTCACAAGTGGCGAGACATTTACCAGGATGACCAGTATCATCGCCAAGCCCGTTTGAGAGATATAGATTTAATTATCAAGGAGATCAAACAGGTTGCCACATTGGTCGATATAAAACAGATTGACTTTTCTGATAGCACCTTTAACCTGGACAAAAAATGGACCATCCAATTTTTAAAGTCGTATACCGAACATATTCAACTACCATTTATGATCAGTATTCGACCCAACCTGCTTACTGAGGAAGTTGTAAAAGCAATTGCCAATACGCAATACTGCGCAGCGGTGCGTATCGGTGTTGAGGTTGGCAATGAAAAAAATCGAAGCCAGGTATTAAAAAAGAACATTACAAATGCGCAGATTTACCGCGCAACGGACCTGTTAAAGAGATATAAAGTAAAAGTATTTTGCTATACTATGTACGGCATTCCAGGAGAGACTTTTGATGAAGCATCTGAAACAATCACCATGATGCAGAAAATAGACCCTGACTATGTGGGAGCGCATATTTTCAAGCCCTATCCTGGCATGGAGATCACCAAGAAAGCCATGGCCGATGGTTATGTGACAGCACAAAACGTTTCACTACTCGGAAAAGAAGAGCAATACCAATATTTTCATAGTGTTTTACAGCAGCCAGAACTTTTGCAAACCATAAATCTAATGAAGGTCTCGTACGTGGCTATTCACTTTCCACGGTTATGGCCTCTATTAAAAAGGGTTGCCAGGATACCAGTTGCCTGGCCTTTTACCATAATCTATAGTCTGTCAAATTTAATCTTACTAATACGTTATATAAAAATCTCCCGCTAGCAGGTCATCGCCCCATGAAATGCGGCATTAGCCTGGACCTGGATCGACTTTTTCAAACCAGCTCAAAAAGTTTGAAACAAACACTCTCAAAAATTCACGCGTGCTATTGACCTCTGCTGAGTCGATGATACTTTGCCCAAAAAACTCTCTTAACTCTTCATGTTGATGAAAGCTGTTCTGGTAAACCATCTGACCATAGAACATTTTCAGCTCTTCCTGGGGTTGTGGTGCGGTCAAGGTTACATGGCGGAAGCGCATGCTTTCAGTATTTGGAAGACCCTCGACAGTTCGATTGACCATTAAAGGATCGGTACCTTTGATGGCGGTCAAGGCTTTAGTGATCAGCTGGGCAATGGTCATATCCACCCCCTGATGGTCAACCTGCCTTTCAAATTGATCGTCCGTGAGATAAAGAATGATCTCTTTCAAAGTTTCCAGAGCAGGCTTTGGAAACCTCTGCCCCAGTTGACCAAGGGTATCAATGGCATCTTTCAGATTTCCAATGTTGGCATCATCCCCGCGATCCTGTTTTATCAACTCCAGGAGAAAGTCCAGGCGTACTGCATCCTCTTGAATAATCAGCTGTTCACCATAGCCGTATCCGGGCAGGTTTTCATGCCGCATTTCCAGAGTATGATCATTTTTCCTCCAATGCGCCCAGAAGGCACGTTGACGACCGTCAGGATGTTTCTCCCGCACATATTTGTTGAGCAATTTGCTCTTGTCCATCCGATAATGGTACGTCAATCCCTTTCCATCCAAGCCCTGGATGTAATCCAGGGTCAACTCTTTAAATAGAGACGACAACGGATCGTATTTAATACCAGCGGGTGATACAGCAATCCAAAGAGTTTGGATCACATTGTAACGGGCCACATCATTTCCTGTTTCATATATTTTTTTTAACTTATCCAAAAGTGGTCCACGTTGTTCAGGAACTCTTAGATAAAGAGGCACCAAACTGTGTATCAACCAGGATATCAGGCCGTTTTCCAAAGCCATCCATTGTGTAAATGGAGCATAATTCGCCAATATTTCTTTTTGCTCAGAGAGAAACCAGCACCCTATATCTCGAATCACCTGTCGGTGATCGACCACCATTTGATCCCCATGCTGGAACCAATGCTGAATGGCCATATAATTGCAGCCTAATGGGTTGTGCCAATAGATGTCGCATAACTTGGAAGTCGCCCACCAGACCATTAGACGCCGCAACAGCCGCCAACGTCCAGGAGCTGTAACGAAGCGCAGCAAGTGAGCACTGTTTAACACCAACTGTTTGCGGACATTGGCGTGCTTGTAGCGGCGACCCGCAAGGTAAATTACCAAGTCGGCAAAGCTGTCCATCCGATTGCGCAAGCTCCCTCTGGGTTCTGAAGGCTTAAAAAAGCCCAATGCTGTGGACCAGCGACTCTGCCAAAAAATGTCAATAATCTCTTTACTCACCTCAACAAGCAGTTTTGACTTGGTGTTTACCAACTGCATGATCTCCACTTGCAGTTGATCCAGCAGCCCCAACACGACGCGCTCCTGATTACTCAACAAGGCGACCATGATCTGGGCTGATTTGGCACGGATTCGGGCGTGATGGGATCGCAGGCCATAACCCAACAGTTGCACCTCGGTGTCCTGCAGATTCAACGTCTCCTTTTCGGCTCCCAATGTCATTCGCAGGGCACACTCCAAGGTAATTTCTTCCGTCGTATCCTCTTTGGGGCCAGCATTTTTGGCCAACAATTTCAGCAACGCTTCAATAGATTTTGAGTCTTCCTGCAAAAACTCCACAAAGGCGGTGGCGACAATCTGGCGAAAAGTGTGTTCTGTTCTGACAATCTGCAATTTTCCATCATCACTGCTATGGTCACCCGCCCATAGGTCAGCCGGTGTTGTGACAAGTTGGTGCCAAAAATCGTGGGTTAAATGCTTATCACGCAACAGAGTCATCAGAAGGTTTTTCAGCGATCCCCAAAATACATAAACTCCTTGAACATGTTGCACCAATCGCCAAATCTCTTCTGGCTTTGGCTGCCAAGGCGTTTCAGGTCCAGGATAGGCCAAGATGAACCGCTCCAAATAGCGGCTGACCAGATATTCAAACCAGCGGTCATAGGTAAACCTTAGAAACAGATCCTCTTCCCCAGATGGATCACGATCAATGACCTGAACTATGTTTTGCTCCTGAAGCCGCAGGTAGCCAGACCGTGCGACATCAACCGTAACCCATTCCGTCAAACCATCACATATGGGACAGTTTGGTGAATCATTATTAATCTCTTCAATTAAATAATAATCTTTCTTTTCCGGCCCAAAAAGAGATCCCCTCTCCTTACATCCACGCCGAATACAGGTGTACAGGTAGCCTCGATCAGTAACCGGATCCTCAAAAACATAAGCCCTTAACATAAAGGCCAGATTGCCCTCTCCCTGACAACGGTTATCCGCCAACTCTTGGTTGCGAAGTTTTGACCCTTCTTCTAGAGATTTATGCTCTTTCTTTGGGAAGGAAGGGGCAAACATTTCAAAAGGGATGGCATCCCGACGCAGTCGCCACATGGATTCAGCCAAATAATATAAAAAGCAAGCATCTTTATTCCAGATACGCTCCTTCTCATACTGCCTAAAAATTTCATTTGTCAAAATAGTGGCTGGTATCTCTCCGGGATCCTTATGTTTACAGCTCTGATCACTCGGATAAAAACATCCGAAGGCATCCATGACAAATCGCAACATCAACGGACTGGTCAAATGGCGACGCGTGGCAGGTAAAAGGCTCTTGAAGGGTGTTCCTATACAATATAGTGTCGCATATTTTTTATAAGCTTCTAACAGTTCTTCTTCAGAAAAAGAGTGCAGCATAACTCGTGGCAGGAGAGCAACATCTTCTTGCTCCTGGGTGGTCTTAAAGGCTTTAAAGTCTAAAGTATTTTGGGCATACACCCCTTCCCAAACAAAGGTGCGGATACTGAAAATAACTTTCACCCGAGACGATAGCAGGCCCGCTTGCTCTTCTCCCATCCTTCCAGCCAGACCGTGGACCAACTTGACCAACTCTTTAAAGAGAGTTTCGGGATCTTCCGCTTCATTTACAGC
>JADFZS010000294.1 GCA_015232405.1 Magnetococcales bacterium
TGCGGCTGATCTCCTGGAGTGCTCGTTCTCCTCCTTGCTCATACAAATCTTTGAAACGATAGAAGCTGTCACGGGAATATCCCATTACCTTGCAGGCACGTGATACACTTCCCAACATCTCAGCAAGATTCAATAGTCCCAGCTTATTTTTAATGATTTTCTCTTCTGTATTCATGTCTGACATCCTCCTTATTGGTTTTTAACAATCTACCATGAATGTCAGATCAAGTCTCGTCTATTTCACCTTATGAATCATTGCGTGTTCGCAATAAAACAATAGGTACCTAATCCCCAAAGGAGAAAGGAACGATGTATGTTGGAAGCGGCTTGGGCGTTGGCGGAAATCTTCATCATGAGTTCTGGTTTGGTTTTTTTTAGTTGGGGTTTCCTGAGGCTGTTCTTCGCTTTCCCCAAGGAGCGCGATAGCGAATTTTGGCCCACGACTCCTGGCAAGGTCGTTTCCAGTGAGGAGCGGCGGCACTACCGGGTTTTCGGTCACATCCTGCCTCCTCTATACAACTACGAACCCCTCATAGCCTACGAATATCTCGTGGACGGCGAAAGCCATGTTACAGACCGGATCAGCTTCAATCCACGTTATTCAAAAAGCCGTGAGGCCACCATTCAGGTTTTGCGGCGTTATCCCATAGGAGCGGAGGTGGTGGTATACTACAGATCAGATAAGCCGGGAATAGGTGTTCTGGAGCCGGGAGCCGATGGCAGGGCTGTCCTCGTGGTATTACTCTTTGGTTTGTTGGCCTGGATTTTCGGATTTTGGCTCTACCATAACTTTGCAGACAAGGTGAGGCAAATAGCAGGGGTTGTTGGATCCATGGTTGCGTGGTAGAAAAACAAAGGATAGATGTGTCTATAATCAGAGAGTCAACTGAAATTAAAGCAAAATGAAGCTTGTTTTTCTCTGAACCAAACATAGCTGTAGTTGCTACCATCTTCAGAGGTAGATAATTGTTTATTATGCAGCTATCTTCTGTCAGAACAAGTGCTTAGTCATGACAGATACACTAAATAAGCGTAATATCTGTGATGTATGTGTGGAGGGTGAATATGCATATTGTCGGCGCAATTGTCTTTGTCGGATTGATATTTGCCATTATTTTTGGTCCCTCATGGTGGGCTTCATTTACTCTCGCCAGGTTTTCAACACACCGTGACGATTTCCCTGGAACGGGGGGTGAAATGGCACGTCATTTACTTGATAAGAAAGGGCTCAAAATAATTAATATTGAAGTGACAAAAGAGGGCGATCATTATGATCCAGTCGACAAAGTTGTGCGATTACAAAAAGAAAATTTTGATGGCAAATCAGTTACTGCGGTTGCCGTTGCTGCACATGAAGTTGGACATGCTCTTCAAGATGCCGAAGGAAACTCAATTTTAAGAGCAAGGGTGGTTCTTGCAAAAATTGACACTGCATTTCAGTCATGGGGCAAGTACATATTTTACGGTCTTTTAGGGTTTTCAACTTTTAGCCGGTCGCCGGTATTTGCCAAACTAGCGATCTTGGTAGCTGGATTGGGCTGGTTTGCGTCCATTTTTATCCAGATTTTTTCTTTACCAACAGAGTGGGACGCAAGTTTTAGAAAAGCTCTCCCTATGCTTGCGGAAGGAGATTATCTCCACCCTACTGATATGGTGGCCGCACAAACTGTTCTGAAAGCTTGTGCATTCACTTATCTAGCCTCGGCTATTTTAAGCTTGGCAAGTTCTGCACGCTGGTGGCGTAGATAGATCAAGGATCATATGGACATTAAACTAATGACTTTTTATGGTTTCTTGCTCCTCATTGTTTCACCATTCATCTATTTTGCATTGAAAATCCTGGTTTGGATTTACAACAGCATCGGAGATCAGGAAGAGCGGCTGACTGTCGGAGAACTTTTGAAATACACGGGGCATGTTGTTGGTATTATGGGTGTGTTTTACGTATTTTCCACTCTTATATCCAAGCCAACAGATACTGCAAAAGACAGTACCACACATTCATCCTCTCTGATGACCAGAGAAGAGCTCTTAGTTGTCAAGACAGAAATCAACCGCATGGCCCCGGTCAAAGTGGACGAGGGGACAGAGTTTGTTGGAGCCAAGTTGGGGAATGGTCTTGCCCTGATTTATAAAAATCGCCTGTTAGGTGATTATCCAAAGGGGTTGGCAGCAACTGGAATGCTGGCCCCAATCAGAACAAATGCGGTCAGAACATCATGTGCCACTTCCGCTTCAAGATATTTACTGTCAAAAGGGGTGATGATCAAAAGCCGTTACTATGACCGGAACGGTCGATTGTTGGGAGAATTTGATTTTTCTATAGCTGATTGCCTTGTTGCCTCATCTGGTGGCCAGCAGGTACCCAGATAGACCTTATAGGTTCAGATGGTTTGACGGGGATGCTGGATGACGCGCTGCATGAAATAATCTTTGAATCTGGGCTTCTCACAATGGAGGAGTTGTTACATGGATTGCTTGGAGCAGCGAATGATCGGGGTGGGTGCGATAATATTTCAGTTGCGTTAGCGTACTTCCGGGGAATGCGACCTGATAGGGGGGTGAATGAAAATTGCGTGGATAACAGATCCGCACTTTGAATTTTTATCAAAGGATCAATTGGTTGGTTTTGTATCGACAATCAATTGTTCTGGGGCGAACATGGTTGTCATAACGGGAGACATCATAACGTATAGGGGTTTTCGCTCTCTTCGTTTGTCTCAGTATAATTTTATGAAGTGGCTTGGTGAGCAACTAACTATGCCTCTCTATTTTGTATTTGGTAATCATGATTACTACAAAGGGTCCATAAAAAATATACGGCAGAAAATGGATGGGCTTCCTTGGCTTCCAAAACATGGAATTATCCCGTTGACTGAAAAGACCTGCTTAATCGGCCACGATGGGTGGGCGGATGGTCGTTCTGGGGATTTTCTAGCCTCTCCTGTACAATTGAATGACTATCGGTATATTGAAGAGTTGACTTGCTATTCGATGGAGGAGCTGTTGAGTAGACTGAATGCTCTTGGAAATGAAGCGGCAGACTACATCAGTACAGTTCTGCCCCAGGCCCTTGACAAGTTCTTACACATCATTCTAGCGACCCATGTGCCTCCCTATCGTGGAGCGTGCTGGCACGAAGGGGCTATTTCTGATGATGATTGGGCACCGCATTTCGTTTGTCAGGCGGTTGGGGATGTACTGACGGAGATAATGAAAGCGCATCCGAAAAATACTCTAACAGTTCTCTGCGGACACACCCACGGTAAGGGTTTTTTTAGTCCAGAAGAGAATATTCGTGTCTATACGGGTGGATCTGAATATGAAAGGCCAAAGATACAGGGGGTCTTTGACGCGGATGTTTGTTTTTCTAATGGGCCAAGTACCCATGCTTGATAGTTTTTATCACTATTAAAACATTAAGAACTTTGGGGAAAGGGATATCAATGAAGCATGACTAATTCCTTTAAAGAACTTGAAAAATCAGAAGAAGCAGATGCACTAAAGTTTCGGTATAAAGAACTTGCTCTCGGGATTCTTTTGACTTTTTCCCCTATTCCAGACGCAGTATCCGCTGTCATAGAAGGCACTTTTATTAAGAGTAGGAAATGTTTAAAAAGGCCTTGTAAAAATGGTTACGGAACAAAACAACTTGTCACAGATACCAATACATATAAGATTACAGGATATTGGGATAATAATGGATTTTCTCATGGATGTAATATTATTATTATTGAAGATGGAAGAAAAAAATTTGAAGGTCCCATGAAACATGGATGGGCAGACACCATTAAAAATTGCCCTCAAAAAAAATCTAGACTTTTTTACAAAGGTGGTGAGGATGGCTACCGAGAAGGAATTATGAGAAAAGGAAAGTTTGAGGGAATAGTTACGTATGTGAATGGAGATTACCAACAAGATGCATTATGGGAAAATGGGAAACTTATACGCTATATTCCGAAGCCTTCTTCTCAGACCTCTAGGAAGGCTTCAAATTATAATACCCCCTGCTCCGAAGAAAAAGAAGATTTCATGGGAGAGTTTATAGAGTGTCGTAATGGGGCAACTCAACGATTACATCAAGACGGAGAGGACTGGTACCTGGATGGGATACTGTACAGCTATAAATCCCAGGCCCTAAGAGCTGCTAAAGCTAATTGTGGGTGCAACTAAACGCATGCCCCCCTCTAAAACTCTATCCCCTCTCTGCGTGTTGAGAGAGGTTTCTTGTATGCTGGGGATGGTGTTCTTGCTTCGGCTCAAAGAACCCTTTGGACAAAAACAAAAT
>JADFZS010000295.1 GCA_015232405.1 Magnetococcales bacterium
CATTTAACCGGGCTTTTTTGGTAAAACGTCTGGCTTACCAAATCCAAGAACTATCCCTGGGTGGGTTGGGAAAAGAGACCGAAAAGCGGTTGGAGCGACTGGCAAAAGAAGAGGAAATAAAGATAGACAAGCGTCCAACGGGTGAAAAATTGCTCTCCGGCACCCGGTTGGTTAGGGAGTGGAAGGGGGTGGAGCATTGTTGCACCATCTTGGCAGATGGCTTTGAATACCAAGGACGACGATTTAAAAGTCTTTCAGCCGTTGCCAACCATATCACAGGCACAAAATGGAATGGAAAAGTGTTTTTTGGTTTGAAAAAACAGGGTGTTAGATTATGAGTACCCGGAAATCGGTTAAGCCGAAAATCAGGTGCGCCATTTATACCAGAAAATCCACAGATGAAAACTTGGACATGGATTTTAACACTCTCGATGCTCAGCGAGAGGCATGCGGGGCCTTTATCACCTCCCAAAAATCAGAAGGGTGGTTTCTGATTCCAGACCGGTATGACGACGGCGGTTTCTCAGGCGGAACCTTGGAGCGTCCGGCCCTGGAACGCCTTTTGGGCGATATTGAGGCCGGTCTGGTCAATGTGGTCGTTGTTTACAAAATCGACCGCCTGACACGCGCCCTGTTGGACTTTGCAAAACTGGTAGAAATGTT
Organism: Magnetococcales bacterium; assembly: GCA_015232405.1. Lineage (GTDB taxonomy): Bacteria > Pseudomonadota > Magnetococcia > Magnetococcales > JADFYX01. The sequence goes on from JADFZS010000295.1 coordinate 664, forward strand.
CGATAAAAATGAAGTTACCTTCGCCAGCGTCACCCAATCCTTCAATACCACCACCTCTATGGGACGGCTAACTCTTAACGTTTTGCTCTCATTTGCCCAATTTGAAAGGGAAATTTCGGCAGAACGTATACGGGATAAGTTTGCTGCATCCAAGAAAAAGGGGATGTGGATGGGTGGTCATGTTCCACTTGGTTACCGTGTTGATAATCGCAAATTAATCATTGTTCCGCAAGAGGCGGAGCAGGTCCAATATATTTTTCAGCAATATTTGAAGATCGGCTCCGCTACCCAATTGGTGAAAAAGCTGGGCGAGAAGGGAATTCTGGCCAAAAACGGCAACCGCATGGATCGTGGTTATCTCTATCGGGTGCTAGCCAACCGGCTTTATATCGGTGAGATAGTCCATGGAGAGGAGAGTTATCCAGGTCAGCATGATGGGATTATCGATCGGGAGCTATGGAACCAGGTTCATACTGATTTGGTGGCCAACACTCGTAAAAAAGGGCCATCCAAACGGGTTCAGAGTGAGGCATTGCTTAAAGGTATCATGCACTGCCGCCATTGTGGTCGGGCCATGAGTCCAACTCATACCAGAAAGAGTGGCCGACTCTACCGGTATTATGTCTGTCAGAATGCGGCTAAAAATGGTCACTTTTCCTGCCCACTGAAGAATATCGCTGCTGGAGACATTGAGGCGGTTGTGATCCAGCAAGTTCGAACCATGCTGCAGACTCCAGAGATGGTGGTCAAGGCTTGGAAGGCAGAGAAGGGACTGCGAAAACGTGATGTGATTGAGGCATTGAAACTGCTGGAACCGGTATGGGAGGAGCTTTTGCCGGTGGAACAGCAACGGTTGATACAGCTATTGATCGCCAGAGTCGATGTTCATAAGGAGTCGGTACAGATCCACCTTCGCTCCGAAGGTCTGGATACTCTGGCTAACGAACTCAAAGATCTTTGGAATGAGAAACAAGAGGAGGCAGCAGCATGAAAGCAGAAATGAGTCCGGACGGAAAAATTATCACCGTAACCATCCCCATGAAACTGGGGAAAAGAGGAGGGCGAAAGATGATCATCGCCCCCGACGGCCAGCAATTGCCACTTGAGTTACCCAAAAATGATGCATTGTCTCGATTGGTGGCTAGAGCACACCAGTGGTTGAGAGATTTGGAGTCCAGACGAGTTGGGTCTATCAAGGAGATTGCTGAAAATGAGAAATTGGATGAGTCATATATCGGGAAGGTTCTACGGTTGACCTTGCTGGCTCCAGATATTGTGAAACTTATTTTGGACAATCAACAGCCAGATATGATGACCTGGCGGGAGCTTTCTCGGCCATTTCCTTCCGAGTGGGGTGAGCAGAGGGAGCGGTGGGGGGTTGTCTGAACAGAAGAAACACAAGAATGTTTCCTACCTCTTAAAATCAAACAAAAGCAAATATTTATAGAAATAATACATGACAGGTAGTAGCTTCAGCTACAGCGGGGTTTTCAGAGCGAACAGGGCATCAAATTGAGATAGAAGTACGGCCGCCCCGGAAAAGGGCTTAGATACCCATGCACGAGCCGTGAGTACTCATCCATCAATCCCGAGTTTTGATGTTTCGGATAGCAGAGACGAGGTTGTCTACCATATTCAGGATCTTTTTAGAGTCTTTCATAGCGGCATTCACATTGTCTGGGTAGTATGGTTCATCAAGTTCATAGTCCGCGTCTCTACGAAATTCTCTTGTTGCCGAAAGGGTGCCGCCAAGACGTATAAAATCTTCTCTCATTTCTTGGGATATGCTCTCAACTCCAATGATTGTTATGGTGCTTTTTAGTTTTAGAAAAACCTGTTCATGGGAGCCTTTGCCCTTGCCACATGCTTCTGGGAAGACAATTTCAGGAATAATTTTATCCCTGCAAGCAAGAAAAGCAGCGTAGTATGCCCTACTTACTGCGCTCCTCAAGGCGGCTTCATTATTCTCCTGCTCACAAAGTTTTTCAGCTAGTGTATAAAAATCACGAGAATCCATGTTAGTTCATCCTCGCAGGGGTCACTCTCACTGGTGAAAAGCGTAAGTTAATGCAAACTCCAAGTAGTGGATTGGTCTGATTCTTCACCTGCCAGTCCCTCCAGAGATCTTCAACCTCTCTGGTAGCTTTGTGCGATTTCATCAGCATATTTCGGATGCTTACCCATTCGCTATCTTCATCATGTGTGATTTTTGCTATAACCTCCCCTCTCATCCCTCCTGTTTCACGACACACTCTAGCCGCACCAATGAAAAAGGCTGAAACCTCCTCATCGGAAAGGTTGTTTTCATCAAGCACCTGAACTGCTTTTTTATATATTGGATATATTTTTTCCACCTTCTCGCTGTTATAACTACTCCTGGCCTGCTCCATAACAGATACAACCTCCCGTAGCCAGCCACAATTTATCAAACCTGAAATGTATGTCTCCCAGCTGTTTAATTCTTGTGGATTTACTCTCCACGCTTCTTTCGCATTTGCCAGCGCTTCTTCGGAAGCTCCAAACCAATTTAAGGATGAGGCATAATTTGTGTAGACCCTGGAAAGATCATCTGTGGGCTCTCTAAGCGCAGATTGGTAGCATCTCTGCATCTCAGAAAAATTGTGTCGCAGGGTAGCAATATGACCAAGAATCAGTTGTGCATAAGCAGGGTCGAAAGAAATAAGACTCTTTACTTCCCGATGAAATATTTCCAAGCGCCTTGATGTGACCACATCAATCTCTCTTCCCAGCGGTATCCTGAGAAGGTCTTTATGAAGACTCTCTAATTTACTTTGTGGTTGTACTTGTGTCATTGGGCCTTTCTTTCCTTAAATATAAACTGGATTCTAGTACCTAACCCTACCTCATCCTGGCTTCAAAATCCACCCGCCCCCTCCTGTCATGAACCTAAAGGGATAGGACGGCAATTCGGTGCCATTGAGTTGGCTAATCTATGCCAAAATTTGGAAAATGCCGCAACAGATGGCAAGCTCCAACAAATCACCCCATTATTCTTGGAGATAAAAAATTAAAGGATATGGATAGATACCTATAGCCCCAATACTCTCTTTTGATACTTCAACCAATGCTTGCTAAGGAATAAAATTTCACGAAAACTGAGCATTTGAAGTATTAAAAGTTCTATATTTCCTGCTGGTTCACCGACTTCATTCAAGGAAATATGTAAACACACTCAGAATAGCACATGACAACTGATTAACCACCGGACTCAAATTTGCAGAATCAATCGGTTTTTAGGTGACCAAACAGGATTCGGAAACGGTATTTATAAGCATTCAATGTTAAACTATGAATTTACAGGTGAATAGTGAGTCCGGTCTGGCCGGACTCAGGAGGGGTGAGTCCGGAGCTTTTGGAGAATGTCGGAGAGCAGAGAATAAAATGGAGAAAAATGGAGTTGGTGAGTCCGGTATTTGGAAGAAATATGGTTGGTAATTCTCCTCTCAACCTATTTGAATTGTTGAAGTTTTTTCAACAAAAACGGCCACCATTTCTGGTGACCGTTTTTTGGAGAAATGTACTGCGTGGTGTTAAATGGTGGGCCCACCAAGATTCGAACTTGGGACCGGCCGGTTATGAGCCGGCGGCTCTGACC
>JADFZS010000296.1 GCA_015232405.1 Magnetococcales bacterium
TCAAACACCCCTCTGACCGAACTACATGTTTTTTCCCAGGCTGATTCCGGTGCTTTGGCTCTGGGTGTCCCCCGATTCGTTCCACAAGATTCCCCCAATGTATCCTTTTATTTTATCATATATACCCAGACCATTCAGCTCCAGTTGACTTCTTAGCTCCAGCAGAAAACATTGTCTCCAAAGCTAACTCACTATCTCCAGGGGTTGCCTCAATGGGGCTGATCATATCAGTCAGCACTTCAACTTTGAAGTCTAGTTTCAATGCATCAAGAACTGTGTTTTTAACACAATATTCAGTAGCGATACCGCAAACTCCGAGTTCTTTAATTTTCATGGATTCAATAGTATTTATAAATTCCCGAAGTTCGAATGGTGAGTAGCCCATAGATCCAGGCTTAGTCCCCTTATTTACAATTAAAGCCCGTGATGGAATCTCAAAATTGCAGGCAAAGGCTGCCCCTGGGGTCCCTTGGATACAGTGTGCGGGCCATGGGCCACCATAATCAGAGAATGAGTCGTGCTGTGGTGGATGCCAATCACGGGTTAGTATGACGGGCAAACTCTCATCTAACCCAGCTAAAAATTTATTAAGGTGGGCTATGAGAGTTGTGGTGCCTCTAGCGGCCAGAATACCGCCTGTACAAAAATCGTTTTGAACGTCCACAACAAGCACTGCCCGTCTACTTTTCATTATTGGGAATCCTGCTCCGCTCTGCGTACTTTGATGTGAACCAGAGAGTCTCCATTTATTAGACAATCTTCTTCTGGACCATTATTGAGGATGTAACATTGCTTATTATACCATGATGTTTCAAATTCCTCAATTGAGTTGGATTCGGCTGCAAAATTCAATGCCTTTAGCAGCGTATTTTGAGAAAACAGCTGCACAACTCCTCGATGATTAGTTGAATGATCAGTTGTACGCAAGTATGGGTATGTAAAATGGATATCTGAATGAGTATCTTGGCTAGTTTTAGGGCGCCAGCTAGATTCAGAGTAGGTAGAGACCGTCAAAATATTTCCTTGGAATTTCTCATCTATTAGAGCTTGCAGGGTCCGTTGAAACATCTTCCCATAACCTACTACAAAGGCACCAGATTTTTTATGGTTATGTTTTTTTAGAAACTTCTTGACCTGGGCACTAGCATTATTTCCAGATTGGATCACATCCCAGTCAGACGTTTCACCTGCTTCAAGGAGAAATAGCTTTGCAAATAGCTCACGGGTTTTTTCTCCATAAAACTCATCATTAGCACCGAGTGTACGGGTTATAAAAAAAATCCCCACATGGTGTAACCCAGCATTAACTGCATGACTGGCCAGTGCCTCTGTTTCCTCTCTGGAGCGAATATAGCTTCGATAAATACCATCCTTCCGGCTAACTAGGCCAGGAGCGCTTGCTACAGTAAAAATCAGGACCGGCTTTTCCTGATTAAGAGTATGTCGCCATTCCGCAAAAACTGATCGGATTTCAGAGGCGGTACTGCTCATCGTCAGGATAAAAATTCGGATACCATTTTCCTTATATAGGTGTTTCATTTTTTGAAGGAGGCGATTTTTTAATAATGGCTCGCCGTCTTTCCTGTCCTTATCTAAAACATAGTATTCAAATTCAAGATTAACTTTGCGTGTGTGTGTGCTAAGGTAGGTGTCTCTTCCCTTTATAAAACCACTTTTTTGAATTTGCCCGTCTCGATAGAAGGCACCTTCAAGCTGTGGGTTTGGAAGAAAGACAGCAATGCCAGGTGGAGATTCAATGTGATCTAGTGCAGTATTCTGAATGAGCTGGTCTGTTTTCATCCAAACACAATTAAGATATCCGTTATTAGGATGTTCTTTTATGCATTCTTCCATGCTTGCGTTGAAATATGGGGCGAGAAAATATCCTGCAATGGATAAAAACATGGTAACTGCTGTTATGAACAGCTTGTTTTTTAGAGCCCACTTTATCGCAGTATTGCTTTTAATGGTGTTTTCAGGCATCGGTGTTTGATCTTCAGTCATTATCGAATCCTTAATATTTAATCAGCTGCCAGGCTTTTTTTAAACTTCCAATTAAACAATATTAAAGCCAAAGATGTTCCCCAGGAAATCATGTAAAGCCAAAGTTCCATGCGAAGATCAAACCACCATGTTTTTGGCAGGAACTGAAAAAGTTTAGCTGCAAATAAAATTATCGATCCAGCAGCCAATGTCTGAGCAAATATAGCTCCACGGGTCTGCAGTATAGCAGTAAGAATGATCGGTAGAAGTAGAGAGGTTCCGATAAATGAATTGATAGCAAATAGAACTAAGGAGCGAAAGTCGGTTTGGGCTAGGACCAGAGCTAACATTGCAAGTATGAAGGAAACCCATTTCACGGTAGTCTTGGAGATGTACATACTGTTGTCATGTGTTTTGTTTAAAGCTGATGACCATTCAGTTCCGATAGCCATTAACTGGGAGTCTGTTGTTGACATGGCTGCAGCCATCACTCCAACAACAAAAGCTGCATGCACCCAAGGTGGAACTGTTTCAGTTAGTAGTTCAGGAAGAAAACCGCTCGGGCCCTGACCGGAAAAACTAGAACCATACAGGCCGATGACCATCGTAGGTAGAATAACCAAAAAGGCAAACACCCCAAGTCCCATGGTTGTTCGTACAAAGTTAGTATGTTTGTCTACCAATAATACTCTTGTGGCGAGTTGTGGCTGTACGAACGGCATGGCACAGATAGAAATGAAGGATAGCAAAAGAAATTGGACACCCAGCAAACCACTGGGGCCAGGTGGAGTCAGTAGGTCCGGGCGTTTTTCATTAATCTGTGCAAACAAACCATAAATACCTTGGGTTTCATTCAAGATATACCCAGACACAATATAGACAACAGCAAACAAGACTATTCCTTGTACGGTATCAGTCAAATAAATTGCTCTGATTCCTCCAAAAGCTGAGTACAAAAACAGGACAAATACAAAAAGAATTGACCAAAATAGGGGTGTTCCCCCTACAGGAACAGCGCTCTGGAAAAGGGTTGCTGCGCCTTTAATCTGAATCGTAAGATAAGGCAATAAGAATAGAGTGTTGCTGAAGACATAAACCCAAATCACCCACCGACGTGTCCCACTAAGGCTTAGAAGTCGGGTAATGTTGTAATGGGATTTTTTTTCAGGAGCAGCTTTATCAAGAGCAGAAGCTCGTTTGCGCAACCACAACCCGCCACCAAGAAGAATTCCTGCTAAACACACATCGGTAACACCGAGGAAAACCCATGCAGCAATGCCATGGTTGCGGAAAAAGGCTGGCATTCCCATCAAAGTGAAGGTGCTGAAAAGAGTTGCAGAAATTCCAAAGAAAGAGAGCCAAGGACCGACGCGGCCATCTAAAAATAAAAATTTATTGGCGGATAAATGGTCTTGGCGGCGAACTTTTTTCAGAACACCGATTAGAAAGCCAAGATATAGTATGGACAATAAAATTACTTTGCTGCTCATTGGGTGTTTTCCTCATCAAGTGAAGTATGGGAAAGATTTCGAGCTTCAATGATTAGGGAAGTTAAAGCTAACAAAGTTAAAGCTATCCAGAGCAATAAGTTGCTTGGAACTCCAAGCCAAGAAGGAGATGTACCCCAGTCTGGCTGTAAGCCAACTTGTGCTAGACAGGCTAGAAAGGCTAGAAGTGATACGAACGGTGTTTTAGGTGTGCGCATAAATTCCTCCAAAACCCACTTGATCCGACTGCCCAAACTACAAGCTTATAAAAAATACTTTTTAAGCATCGTGCATTTTAAATATTAACACGATTAATTTCTTTGGTCAACAGTTAAAGTTGAGCAGCTGATGCCTAAGGAGGTTTGTGCGGAATTCGGTGGTATTGCGTGGGGAATCGGAATCGGATGGAATCGGGGGACACCTTACCTATTTCCTTGGAATCGGCCTTGAATCGGGGAGAATCGGGGGACACCTTACCTATTTCCTTTGTGTACCCATAGAAATCCTGATGGGAGAGATTATGGAATAACTGTTTGAAGAGTACCTGAATCCGTGACTCCAGTGATGGAGAATCGTCGGCAACCATATGAAAATATGTTGAAAAATGGCATAATGTGAACTGCTTTGAAGCTCACCCGGGAGGTGAAATGAAACGGTTCATTCTTGAGCGTTCGGAACAGGAAATCTACACATCCCACAGTGGCTTGGCGCTGTTCGGGGCTACGCTTGAACGATTCGTGGATTTGGATGGTGAGCTGAAGCGAGCGCAGTCGTTGCGGCACGGGATATCCCATGAGGA
>JADFZS010000297.1 GCA_015232405.1 Magnetococcales bacterium
CACCAACCAAATTGCCCCAAAAGCCCATGTAGATATTCAGGCAGCAGCACAATACTGGATAGACTCATCTATCTCCAAAACCATTAATGTGCCAACGGATTATCCTTTTGAAAAATTTAAGGAGATCTACCACTACGCCTATAAAAAAGGTCTTAAAGGGTGCACAACCTTCCGTTTCAATCCCGAGGCATTCCAGGGGGTATTGGTTAAATCTGATGATCTGGCAGCCACAACCTACCGTTTTACCTTGGATGATGGCGAGGTGATCGAAGTAAAAGGTGATGAGACAATCGAATATGATGGAGAAAAACATACCGCTGCCAATCTTTTTGATGCCCTCAAAGAGGGTTATTATGGTAAGTTATAGTTCATTGTTAAAGTAAGTCAAGATACTGTTGAGGTGGTGCTATACCCACTGGCCCCCGGTGGTGGTTATTCTATGTGGGGAGGGTCAGACCCTTATAATCAGGAAAAATAATTAATAAAGGTCCATAGTATGTCAGTTAAAATTGCAAAAAAAATAGTTGATTATCAGGTTGTTACCGATGCACCTAAGACTAAAACCATAGAAGACAAAAGTTCGGTCCCCAAAGATAGCCCGAAAATTATTGGTGCCAATAGTATAGCGGAAGTGATTCAGATCACACCAGTATTACAACGACCGGAAAACCTGGAGGGGGCAACATATAAAATTAAAACCCCACTCTCAGAACATGCCCTGTATGTGACCATCAACGATATCACAATCAAAGGTTCCCGGCGGCCTTTTGAGATTTTCATCAACTCCAAAAATATGGAGAACTTCGCCTGGATTGTTGCCCTGACCAGGGTTCTATCTGCGGTGTTCCGCCACGGCGGTGATGCCACTTTTCTGGTGGAAGAGCTGCGCTCGGTTGTTGACCCACGGGGGGGATATTTTAAACCGGGTGGTAAATATATGCCCAGTCTGGTGGCTGAAATTGGTGAATGTATTGAAACCCACTTAAAACGCATTGGTCTGATAAAAGAGCCGGAGGTATCTGAGGAGCTAAAGGCCAAACGGCGAACGGCAAAAGAGTCCGGTATTGTCGGTGCTTCGCAATGTCCTAAATGTAGCCAATATTCTGTAGCCAGATTGGATGGCTGTGATACCTGTCTTGAGTGTGGTTATTCTAAATGTGGATAAGGATTCAATAATCCATGGCTGATAGCAAAACATTTATGCTTATGGCTGCTTTGACCGCCCTGTTTTTGGTGGTTGGACAGCTTCTCGGTGGTCAAAGTGGTATGACCATGGCCCTTATTTTTGCCGTTGGTATAAATTTTTGGGCCTATTGGAACTCCGATACCGCAGTATTAAATATGTATGGAGCCAGACAGGTTGGCCCTGATGAGGCTCCAGAGCTACACAGTATAGTGGCAGAGCTGGCTCGCCGGGGTGATCTACCCATGCCACGGGTGTTTATCATTGACGACTCCTCCCCCAACGCTTTTGCAACGGGAAGGGATCCTGAACATGCTGCAGTTGCAGCTACATCGGGCCTCTTGCGTATACTTAACCGCGAGGAGTTAGCCGGGGTTATGGCCCATGAGCTGGCCCATGTAAAAAATCGTGATATTCTCATAGGAACAATAGCAGCAACATTTGCCGGAGCCATCACCTCAATCACTCAAATGGCTATGTTCTCATCCATGTTTGGCAATAGAGAAGACAATGGTGGCGGTGGTTTAGGTGGGCTGTTGATGATGATTTTAGCCCCTGTTGCTGCAGCCCTGATTCAAATGGCGGTCTCACGTTCCCGTGAATATGGTGCTGATGATGTGGGGGCAATGATGTGTGGCAACCCTCTCTGGCTGGCATCGGCCCTCAACAAGCTAGAGTCCGGCTCAAGAAGAGTTCCCATGCACGAAGCAGAAATGCACCCGGCCTCCGCCCATCTATTTATAGTAAACCCGTTAGCTACCGACAGTGTGGCACAACTTTTTTCCACCCACCCTCCTATGGGTGAGCGCATTATGCGTCTCCAACAAATGGCAGTTAAATTAAAATGATTAAAATAGCCCCTTCAGTACTATCCGCAGATTTTTCCCGTTTAGGCGAAGAGATTAAAGCAGTTGAGCAGGGTGGTGCTGACTATATCCATGTAGATGTAATGGATGGTCACTTTGTCCCCAACTTAACCATCGGTCCCTTGGTGGTTGCTGGCATAAAAAAGGCAGCTACCAAACCTTTGGATGTCCATCTCATGATATCTCCGGTTGATGAGTATATACCCCAATTTGCCAAAGCTGGAGCAGATATCATTACTGTCCATTCAGAGGCGGTTATCCATCTGGACAGAACGATAAATTTAATTCGTGAACATGGCTGCAGACCCGGTATTGCCCTTAATCCTGCCTCACCACTCTGCACCCTATCCAATGTCCTCCACTTGGTGGATATGGTAGTGTTGATGAGTGTAAATCCCGGCTTTGGTGGTCAATCCTTTATCCCCCATACCCTGCAAAAAATCAAAAAAGTTAGTAAAATGATTAAAGATCGGGGGTTAAATGTAGAACTAGAGGTGGATGGTGGCATAAAAAGTGAGAATATTGCCGAAGCCGCCGCCAATGGTGCCGATGTTTTTGTCGCTGGTTCCGCCGTCTTCTCCCAACCTGAATATGGGCCTATCATCGCAGAACTACGTAAAAATGCCGAAAATGGTGCTGGCTGATTATTTTATTATTGGGTCTATCTACCAGCTCAAAATCTAAAGCTTAAAAAGGAATTATTCCACATAACGGTGGAATAATTCCATTAAAGCATATCGTAAAATCAGAATATTTATCACTATTGCTTGGGTACAATTTTGTGATAAATAGACCAATTTCATCACCAAACTTTGTACAAACCAACTTGCATATTCCAATCTTCTAGGTATAAGATTCGCGGTCTTGGTTGATCTTTGTCCGATTTTCAAAGGTTACATTTACATTTAAAAAAAGGTCTTATTAACTTCTAAAATGAATAAGGAGGAGAATAGTGTCTCTTAAAAACTGTAAGAAAATCATTGTTGCTGTCGATTTTTCAGATGATAGTAAAACAGCTGTAAATGAAGGTTTAACACTGGCAAAAATGACCGGAGCAGAAATTGTTCTGCATCATGTAATCCATGATCTTGCTGATCAGCCCGGTTTCTATCATAAGAAGAAGGATAAAAAAAGATCCATCCATCTTATGAGCGATGCTGCTGAGGAAATGATGGCAGATTTTGTCAAGAAGAGTGGTGTTGCATCTTCCGCAAAAAAAGCCAAGTTAAAACTAACAACTTCTATATCAAAAGGGCTACCACACGACGGATTGTTAAAGCTGATAAAAAAATCCAAAGCCGATGCCATTGTTGTTGGTACAAGTGGTCGCAGTGGTCTTACCAAACTTCTTATGGGTTCTACCGCACAGCGTGTAACACAGATGGCTAAAATTCCTGTAATTGTGGTTAGAAAATAGCGCCCTCCTTAAAAACAGATTGTTTTTAAAACCTTTTTACAATCCATATGGAGAAAAGAGCTTAACTTCCGGTTGTTATGTAATGCCGGGGGTAAAAAAAGCCACTCCATTTTTATTTTAAATAAGGAGCCAAAAAAAGTATGAACATTCTACAAACGTCGTGGCTAAAACGGTTTTTACCGGTAGCCCTAATTGCTTTAGCTGTGGCAGCGGTGATGACACCGTTGTTGGCTCAAGCAGGTGGTGGTGGCAAATCTATCGATGCCTTCACCATCACAATGAAACTATTTGGTGGTCTTGCCATCTTTCTCTATGGTATGGAGCGGATGGGTGATGCCTTAAAGATCGTTGCTGGCGAGAAGATGAAACAGATTCTCGGCACGCTGACCACCAACCGTTTTATGGGACTGATAACAGGAGCAATCGTTACTGCTATCATTCAGTCCAGCTCAGTAACAACGGTTCTTTTGGTGGGCTTTGTAACAGCCGACCTGATGTCTCTATCACAGGCCATTGGGGTTATCCTTGGTGCTGATATCGGAACCACAATCACCGCTCAGATAGTTGCTTTTAAAGTAACCAAATTTGCTTCACTACTCATCGCTGTTGGTTTTGTCCAGATCTTCACAGCCAAAGATGAGAAGAAAAAGCAGTATGGTTATCTAGTCATGGGTCTTGGCATGATCTTCTTCGGTATGGGCGAGATGAGTAACGCAATGAAACCCCTGCGTACTTATGAGCCGTTTATCGATATGATGAAGAGTGTCGATAACCCTGTTATCGGCATCTTGTTATCTG
>JADFZS010000298.1 GCA_015232405.1 Magnetococcales bacterium
TGCCATCATCAAAAAGTTCAAAAAAGATAACAATCTAAAGTATAGTGCCGACGAAATTGTCGTTACTGTTGGCGGTAAACAGGCATTTTATAACATGGCCCAGGCCATGCTGGATGCTGGAGATGAGGTTATCATCCCTGCCCCTTACTGGGTATCATATCCTGACATGGTTCTACTTGCCGATGCAAAACCGGTTATTGTTAAAACCAAAGAGGATAACGGTTTAAAGATGGTTCCGGCGGAGCTTAAAAATGCTCTGAGCGATAAAACCAAAATGGTGGTCATCAACTCCCCATCCAACCCAACCGGCTCTGCCTATACAGCCGATGAGCTATATGCACTGGGTGAGGTACTAAAAGATCACCCTGATGTTTATGTTGTATCTGACGATATTTATGAAAAAATTATCTATGATGGTTTTGAACATTTCACATTTGCAGAAGCCTGCCCGGAGTTGAAAGACCGTTCAATAATTTTAAACGGTGTGGCAAAAGCCTACTCAATGACAGGATGGCGCATTGGTTATGCTGCTGGTCCAGCTGAAATAATCAAAGCCATGACCAAAATTCAATCCCAGAGCACCTCTTGTGCTACATCATTTGCACAGGTTGCATCAGCAACAGCCATTGGTGGTTCCCAAAAATGTATCAAGCCCATGGTTAAAGCTTTCCGTAAACGCCGGGATTTTGTGGTTAAAACCCTCAACAAAATTCCTGGTATCAGCTGTCTTAACCCGGAAGGTTCTTTTTATGTCTACCCAAATGTTGGGGGTTTGATTGGTAAAAAAACTCCCGATGGCGACGAGATAAAAAATACCATTGACCTTGCTGCTTATCTTCTTGAGAGCAAAGGTGTTGCCCTGGTTCCCGGCTCAGCGTTTGGTTTAGATCCTTATGTACGGATCTCCTTTGCCACATCCATGGGTGACCTCAAAGAGGCTCTCAAGCGTATTGATGCTGTGGCTAAAGAGTTGACAGAATAATTATTTAACTAGATGTTACTTTTTTAATGTCTAGCTTCAAAAAATTTCAGGCTATGTAGCCAAACCCCAACTGGGGACCGATACGGTCCCCAGTCCGCATAAATCCAAAATTTCAAAAAAAATAATACTAAAAAGAGTATTTTTTGCTAATTTGAATCTCCAACTTTTTAGTAACCCAGGAGTACATTTGTAAGAATGAGCGGTCCCTCACCACCACCCAATTTAGTCGCTCTGGCAGACGACGATAAGCTCGGTTTTTTAGTATTGTTAAGTCTTTTTCTAGCCGTACCAGGAATTTCCCACTATATGGGTTGGGGTGATTTTTTTACTCCAGGGGTAGTTATCTCATATCTTAGGCTCCCAATGACCATAGCAGGCATTTTACTGTTTTGGATATGTATCCGCCGTCTGCTCCTGCCGGGATGCCGCATTATATTACGTATAAACCACGGTGGATTGACCGATTTTCGCCGTTGCGACAAACCCATTGAGTGGCAAGATATCTATAATGTCACAAGACTACCCGGTACTTTGGGGGAGTTATTGCCGATAATTGTGTTGGATGTTGAAGCAAACAGGCTTGCCAAGTGTAACAAAGATATCTGGTATCGTTTTATCTATTTCACCACGTTACGTAAACCCAGCAATCTGCTCATTATACCGTGCGGCTCTCTGGATAATCCCACTAGTAAGATATTAACAACCATTCAAGCACACCTAAGCCACAAAAAATAACCTTTTTGCTTGGAAAATAGGCCGATAGAGGCTATTTTAGTTGGGTTTTCTAGAAAAATCCGAGCTAATGCTCCAACCACCTATTGGCCTGCATAATGTCAACTTTACTTGCAACAAAAACATGGATATCTGGCTTGCATGATGGGGTTGAGCAGTTTATGGAACAGTTGCAGGTTCCAAGTCAGCCCGGTCGTTTTCTACCATGCTCTACCGGTTATACAAAAGCAGGAGAGAATGCTGCCCTCGGTTTTAGCTGTTTTGCGCTAAAGATATATTACACCTTGGGTCTCTGGGATAAACTACCCGAGAGTGATAAAACAGAGTGGCTTGACCTTATCCGCTCATACCAAATTTTAGATCCAACCTCTAAAGACCACAGCTCTTTTGTAGATCCCCAACTTTTGGCGGGCATAGAACCCCATCCAAAACTGGGTATAAGAGTTGGTATGCGAAGTTGGCTCAAGGGTGTGGTTAAACGTGACTGGCCCTCAGAAGCGGTAAAAGCCGAAACAAAACAGGCGATTGCCACATTAGCCCAGGTGGGAGCTACCCCGATCCAACCCTATTACCAATTTCCCCACAGCAGGTCAGCTCTACTAAAACGACTTAAAAAATTTAAATGGCAACTGCCTTGGCTTGCTGGGGGGCAGACTGCCGGGATAGCTGTTTTTATCCAGAGCCAGGGACCACTGTTGGAATCGGTAGATGAAAAAAGACTCATCAGGGAGGCAAGTCTTTTTTTGGATGACATGGCCGACCCTACCAGTGGCACATATTTTCGTGGTAAACCTCCCAACCATGGGCAGCTTGTAAATGGGGCAATGAAGGTTTTAAACGCTTTGGACTGGCTAAACGCCCCAATCCACTATCCAGAACAGCTAATCGACACCTGCTTGATTCAAGGCCCATCATCTGATGGCTGCCATGTGGTTGACTGGGTCTACGTGGTACACCGCTGTCTATTACAAACCAAACACCGTTTAACTGAGATACAAGAGCAGTGCCTTGAGATTGCCAAGATGATAAAAAACCATCAAAACAGTGGCATGGGCTTTTCGTATAAGCAGGGCAAAGCACAGACAAACTATTATGGTGCTAAAATTACCAAAGGGCTGGATGAGGGTGATATACACGGTACATGTCTGCTGGTTTGGGCCATATCCATATTGGTGGATATTTTAGAAATAGATGAACCAAACTGGAATATTATCCGCCCATGAACTATGCATTGAAAACAGATTGATGATTGATTTAAAACAGGTTCGTCTTGTCCTGTTTTTTACCCAGGGCATGTCATTGTCCAGCTGGGAAAACAGCCATCTGTTTGAACGTGAGGTGGCAATTTATCACGCACTGTTGCCCCACCTTGCTGGCATAACATTCATAACCTACGGTGATAAAAAAGATCTGCAATTTGCCAATAAATTAAATGGCATAGAGGTAATTTGCAACCATTTGGGCCTATCCCCATCATGGTATCGCCGTTATCTCACCTACTGGCCTGCAAAATGGCAAAAGGGTCATGTGGTGTTTAAAAGCAATCAGATTAGAGGTAGCGATCTTGCACTTGAAATGGCTAAACACCATAAAAAACCCTTTATCTCACGTTGTGGTTATCTTTTGGCAAACTGGCTAAAATGGTTGGATGGAGCCGAAGCCAAAACTACCAAGGCGGCTTTTGCTTTGGAACAGAGGGTCTTTAATGGGGCTGACCGGGTGGTTGTTACCACTGATGAAATGAAAAATATTGTTACCTCGGACTATAATCTTGATTTAAAAAAAATCTGTGTGATACCTAACTATGTAAACACAGATCTATTTGCCCCTTCTAGCAGCCCAAGAACCCCCAAAAGGTTGATTTGCATTGGTCGTCTTGAAAAACAAAAAAATTTAGAGTCCCTCATCAACGCCCTTGCTGATAGTGAGGTGGAGTTGTGGATTGTTGGCAAGGGTACTTTGGAAGAAAAACTTAAAAGTGTAGCCAAAAACAGAAATGTAGCGGTAAAATTTTGTGGTATACAGCCCCATACTGAGCTACCAAAACTGATAAACTCCGCATCGGTGTTCATTCTCCCTTCAAGTTGGGAAGGCCATCCCAAGACCCTACTAGAAGCAATGGCGTGTGGTATGCCGGTTATCGGAAGCAATATTCCTTCAATAGCTGGGGTAATAACAGACCGTCACAACGGTCTTTTGTGTGAGCCAACCACAGATGGTATTCGTAAGACAGTTTTTGAACTATTTGCCAATTCAGAGCTGCAAATACAGTTGGGAAATAACGCTAGAAAATATGCAACAGATAATTTAACAATAGGCAAAACAGTGCAAAGAGAGCTTTCAGTAATTGGGGAGCAACTACAGTGACCCAAACCAACCAACCAAAAGTCAGTGTTATCATGGGGGTCTACAATGGTGAGGGCTATTTGGATGCAGCCATTACCAGTATAGTAGAACAGAGCTTTACAGATCTTGAATTCATAATATTAGATGATAGCTCAACAGACTCCTCCCCCAATATTTTAAAAAATGGGCCAAAAAAGAACGACG
>JADFZS010000299.1 GCA_015232405.1 Magnetococcales bacterium
TGCTCTTCGTCTTGAGCAAATTTTGTTAAACCTGATGAGCAACGCCATCAAGTTTACCAATGAGGGTGAGGTTGTTGTACAGGTAGAGACAAAAAATGCAACGGACAATCAGGTAACTCTGCATTTTTCAGTTAGGGATACAGGGGTAGGTATAAGTAGTGAGCACAAAAGCAAACTGTTTAATGCTTTCACCCAGGCTGATACTTCCACCACCCGCAAGTTTGGGGGGACTGGCCTTGGGCTATCTATTTCCCAACGTTTGACAGAGATGATGGGTGGACGTATCTGGGTTGATAAGGAACATGTCCATGGTAGTCTGTTCCATTTTGCCGTTACATTTGATATCAACCGGGAAACCAATCAGCAGGATCTGCGCCCTCCAGAAGATATGGAGCAACTAAGGGTGTTGGTGGTGGACGACAACACCTCGTCTCGCAACTCTTTGTGGTCAGTTCTAAATATGTTTGGGTTTTCAACTTACTGTGTACCTTCTGGTGCAGAGGCGTTGCAAAGTATCAATAAAGCGCTGTTTGCCAAAAAGCCATTTCACCTTATGTTGGTTGACTGGTTTATGCCGGGTTTAAACGGTATTGAAACGGTGGAGTTGATAAAACAAAATGTAACTACCGAAAATTTGCCAAAAATAGTTCTTCTTGGTCCTGTTGATTATCAGGAAAATATATCAGCAAAAATTGAAACCATGGGGGTCGACGCACTTATTAGCAAACCTGTTAACTGCTCCATCCTTTTTGATACCACAATGGAGGTGTTTGGTAAGGAGGTTCCCAAAGCTTTCCGCCCCAGTAGGGTGAGTGTAGATCCTGCTGAAATTATCAATTTGATAGGTGGAGCACGAGTTTTATTGGTAGAAGATAAAGCCATCAACCGTCAAGTTGCTATTGAGGTGTTGGAAAGTGTAGGTCTTATTGTTGAGATTGCTAAAAACGGTCTAGAGGCGGTACAGAAGGTCTGCGAATCAGAATATGATGTTGTGTTAATGGATATCCAGATGCCAGAGATGGATGGACATACTGCCACAAAGCGGATAAGGGCAGATGACCGTTTTTCCCAACTTTCAATAATAGCCATGACCGCCCATGCCATGACTGGTGACCGGGAGAAAAGTCTGGCATCGGGGATGAACGACCATATATCAAAACCAATAGATAAAAAACAGCTTTTTGCCTCATTGGTTAAATGGATTCCTGTAAAAAAACGTGCAAAACCTAGTTTGCCAGCAAAAAAACCTGCTATTGACAAAAGTTTGCAACTGCCAACAGAACTAGCTGGTATAGATATGGTCTCTGCCTTGGAGCGGGTCAACCAAAACCACAAACTGTTTCGTTCAGTTTTAAATGAGTTTCACCGGGATTTTGCCAATTCTGCCAAGGAGATTCGTTCACTACTAGAGGGAAAACGTCAGAGTGATAGGGAGACTGCTAAAGAGCTGGCCCACACGATCAAAGGTATGGCTGGTAATCTTTCTGCCAAAAAGCTATATGATGTGGTTTTTGAGCTGGAAACAGCAATCAGGGATAATCAACAGGCAAGGTGGCCAGTATTGTTAGATAGTTTTGAAAACTCTTTGGATCAGGTAATAGACACCATCGAAATATTGCAAAAAAAAGAGGAAGCTACAATTGCCAAGGAGTCTAAACCTGAAAACAGATCTACTCCTGTTGATATGGCAAATGTTATCCCCCTCATGCAAAAACTTTCAACATACCTAGAAGAATCTAATTTCCAAAGCCAAGAGATTTTTGATGCTATCAGACAACAGCTTACAGGATTTGCCGAGGTTCAACCTGAGATTGAACAGCTGGCAATTCAGATTGACCAGCTGGACTTAGAAGAAGCAATAAAAACCTTTAACACCCTCAACAAAAAGCTGGAACAATATCATCTTTTACAAAAGAACAGCTAATAATAGAAAACATTAAAATATCAAATATTGTGGGCAGTTAATTTATTTTGGATGGTCGGTTATGGCTAAAATAAGGTAGGTGTCTTTTCTAATCTGAAAATAAAATCGATATCGCTGATTTATCCGCCCCTGCCAAACATCAGGTTGTTTCCCCTGATATTTTTTTATATTTAGGGATGGGTGACGAGGATTCTCTATAAGGTATTAAAACTGTTTTTTAGCTAATGTGCGTAATGATTCTGGAAGGCACTCATATTGTTTTTTTGCTTTGGGAGAGATATCAAGATTCATTATTTGATTTCGGTTGAATCAAGGTATTTTTCCCAATCGTTAATTGAATTAAAAGGGCCGACAGTCTCTCCTCGATCTGCTTGGGCTATGGACTCAGCTAGCATCTCTTCCAGGGTTTCATCGCTACTAGAAACATTGTCTTGGGCTTCTAATATAATTTTACCGTCTTCCTCGTGGGCCTCCAAAATTGTCCCAGGTTCTAGATCTAAAGCTCTGCGGATATCTCCAGGAATAGTAACCTGTCCTCTTTCTCGCATAGTGACGAGTGGCATTTTTGCTGACCTCCTTGATTAGCCTGTGTAAGTAAATCAGAATTTCACCAATATTGTACCCTATGGGCAATATGTGTCAATCAAATTATGCTTGTTGGTTCCATGATGGTTACTAGGCATTCCGAATAGTTAACACATTGTTGTTCTGCTATTTTTAGTTACTTCTTATCATGGAAAATCTTCGTATTTATTATGTGATCCTTTTTATGCAAGGAGTATAAAGGTATTCCAATAAAAAAAACCGTCTCGACATATTTCAATATCTACCCTTTTGGTTTTCCTGCTATGTAGAGCCAGAAATAGCCGCCAACACCTGCTAATAGAGAGGCGATTAGGATGCCTGTTTTTGCCATTAACAGTAGCTGTGGCTGTCCGGGAAATGCTAGCTCTGCGATAAAAATTGACATGGTAAAACCTATACCACTCAGCAGTCCAACTCCGGCAATTTGTGCAAAACTGGTGTTGGAAGGTAGCTGTCCTATGCCAAAGCGTAGTGCTACCCAGCAGGAGCCTACTATCCCGATAAATTTACCTAAGACCAAGCCAAGGATTACAGCAAATGTCACCGGGCTTTGCAGTAGACTTCCAAGGGCAGACCATTCGATGGGAACCCCGGCATTTATAAGGGCAAAAAATGGGATGATAACAAATGTGACCGGAATATGGAGTCCGTGTTCCAGACGTTGTAGAGGTGATTCTACACGGTGTATACCATTTTCCAGACACTGCACCACACCTTGCAGTTCGCTGTTGACCATTATGTCTTCACCAGGTTTTAAGCTGGCTTTATAGCGAGAGGTTAGATCCTTTAAGCGTTGGCTAAACATGGCAGGATCGTATTTGGAACGGGCAGGGATGGTCAACGCTGTAAGAACCCCTGCCAATGTTGCATGTACTCCTGATTTTAAAAGAGCCAACCATAAAAACCAGCCCACAACAAAATAGGGTAGGGGCGTTCGCACCCCAACCCGATTCATGGCGATCAATACAGCTAATAAACCTCCCCCTGCAAAGAGGGCCTCCCATATCACCGTATCAGTATATGCAACAGCGATAACAATAACGGCTCCTAAATCGTCGATTATAGCCAGAGCCACCAAAAAGGTTATCAGTGTTTTGGGAGCGCGAGTTCCCAATAGTGCCAAGGCTCCGATGGCAAAAGCAATATCGGTAGCCATGGGTATGCCCCATCCCTTGGCCATCGCTCCACCTGGTACAGCTAGCAAGTAGAGCAGGGCAGGAAAAATCATACCTCCGATAGCAGCGATAATCGGCAAAATAGCCTGGCGCAAATCAGAGAGTTCTCCAACCATCACCTCCCGTTTCAGCTCCAAACCTACCAGCAGGAAAAACAGAGCCATCCAGCCGTCGTTGACCCAGTGGTGGAGGGTCTTTTCCAGCCCCATACCACCAATACTAAAGCCAACCTTCATATGGGTAAAATGGTGATAAGATTCCGCATACCCACTATTGGCCCAGATTAGTGCCAGCAGGGCTGAGGCCATCAATAGAAGGCTTGATGTAGATTGCCTATGAACAAACTCTTCAAAGGGGAGCATTATCTGATCAAATGCTTTCTCCCATGGAGCGTAATATACTTTATCATCACCCTTTTTAGATTTTGCCATAGTCCATTTCCTTATAAATGTTTTTTTAGCCAATTATTGGGGTGTTGGAATCAACGGTAACAATGGGGAAACCCTGCCGTTTCCACTCCTCAATGCCA
>JADFZS010000029.1 GCA_015232405.1 Magnetococcales bacterium
ACCCCTGCTCAAACTGCAAAACATGAGCAATCCAAAAACGTTGTGTTTTGGTTAAGTCATTCATATCCATTGGTAATTTCTCCACTGTTGTTCGTCTTGAATGTGTGTTGGTTCAACTAGCATTATCAAGGATTGTGGAGACGGATTTATACTATGGGGTTTATTCGGCGGTTACACTTCACAGGCAAGACACTCACCCTTAAGGTGAAATTTGCTAACTTTCGGCAGATCACCCGTAGTAGAACCCTGGATCACCCCATCCAGGGGGTGAGCGAGATCATGAGTTGGACCCGTTATTTGTTTGCCCCGATGGAGATTCCGTCTCAGGGGGTACGGCTGTTGGGGTTGACCATCTCTAATGCCTGTGAGGAGGAAGCCCAGAAAATGAGGCAGTTGGTATTACCGTTTTTTGCTGAGTTGGGAGATAACATATCCAGACAATTGAGAGATTAACCTTTAATTATGCATAATTTTACCGATGTTTAGAAATGTCCAATTTTCTAGAAGTAGACATTTAAGATTCAAACTGTTAGGAAAAGCTAGAATATCTTATGATGCTTTAACTCCTCACCAATAATGATAATTCCCATTGTTTTCACAGTCCCTTTTATATCGACCAAGAAATGATCTATTATCGGACAGCATTATAAATTCTAACTTTCCTTTGCAAATTTCTTTACCACCCACAAAAACATCTATCCAGTCACCAATAAGTGTAGACCCTTTCGCAGTAATATTGAAAATTTTTCCATTGACAGTGTGATTGTTTTTTTTGTAGCTATAAAGCCCTTCTAATCTATGATTATCAATGGCGAAATTTAAACTATGATCGAAGCCATTAAATGCAATTGTATTGCTCCATGTAGAGTTCCAAATACCTTTCCATTTATGTGGACTTTCTAAAGGTTTTATCGTTTCTTTACCAACATACAAACCAGAAATAAACCCAACAAATATACTGTTGTTGAATTTTGTTTTTATCTTTAGCCAGTTGTTTTTGCAAGCAAGGATTTGAATTGGGTGTCCGTTTGACAATTTTGTTATATATGATTCATCACTGACTGAGTTTTTGTAAATTAGTTCCTCTAGCTCATTTTTAGATACACTTCTTGTTCTAAAATTTATTCCACTATTTCCTGTAACTGAAATATAGTGAGAACTTTCAAATATATTATTTGAATAAAGTGATATTTCACCAAAGTTGGAATCACATTCCGTTTTGTTCTTCAAATTCACAATCGTATCTTCTAATTTGCCAATTTGTTCTTCCTGTAGTTTACTGTTTTGTTTTGATTCGAGTATAGAGCTTGCTACAAACAAGTCACAAAACACCTTTCTCTGATCACGCTCTTTATGTGACCATCAACGACATCACAATAAGTGGTTGCTGCATTATTTAATCTAGCTAATGATACCTTTACACAATCCTTCACTTTTAGCGATGGCAGTAATGGTTATGCTCATGGTTCAAAACAGTAAATAAGCTTCATATTCAAAAGAAGAACCTTAACCTCATTAATCTAACGCACCCTGTTCTTAAATGTAGTGGGTTTTGCGATATTATTCCTACTCATGCTTTTCAATGACAACATTAAACCCTAAGGCCCTCCAGCTCTGCATTCCACCCCTGTACCATTTGAGTTTATGGGGAGGATAGCCAGCAAGGATCAGAGCCTTAATACTGGATGGGGATTGCCCACACCACGCACCGTTACAATAGAAAATCAAGGTTTTTGCATGTTCAAAACTCGAAAGATTTCCATCATGTGAGACACCAAATTGCAGTTCCATGATTTCAGCCATTTCCTTGGAGTCTGAATGTACAGGATGGAGCTTTGTCCAAGGTATGCTAATGGCCCCAGGAATAACCCCACGTTCAAGCCACTTTTTAACCCGAGAATCTATTAGTAGAATATCGTCATTTCCACTGCTCATCTCCTTGAGATAATCTAACAATTCTAGCTCACCAATGGTCTCAACCCCTTCTTTGATAGTCATAGGCTGGATGCAGAACGGTGGGCAAAACCTTGAAGTGAATGAATAATCAAATTCAATAACGTTTTCGATATCTTGATTACGCTGTATACGTACAGTTTTTCCATGGTGTTTGACATCAACAAAATCTATGTCATTGCTAATTTTGACTAGTATCTCCTTGGCTTGTAGAGTGGAGATACCAATTCCAAGTATAAAAATAAAGATAACTATTAAATGTTTAACATGATTCATTGCTCACTCCCAGATTTGTTGTAATGAATGATGCACACTTTTTCCTTACTTAAACCTCGATCATCCAGGATCAATACGAAGGATCTTCTTGCAATCACAGAACAACTATTTTCAACCCATCCATTATGCTTTAACCATACAACAAATTGATATAAAATTTGAAAATAAATTTAGAGTGTTATAACGGTGTTTCAGACAGTTTTGGTCTATGGATAGGTTTTATAGCAATTTGGTTCGATTCCTCTTGTCGGTACTATATATAAAATAACTCAGACAAAATATCATCTTTGCCATTTTTTTTGGCTCTCAATTATAACCAGATAACTATTTTGCTGGGCTGATATCAGAAATCATATAATCTTTATGATTATCAATGGGCTGGTCAGGGTATTTTCCGGTGTTTATGTAGGTAATTATTTTTTCGGCAAAGCTATCGTAGGTGTAATTTTTGGCTATTATCTTTGGATCATTTTTTGGCGTTTTGACAAAACAGTTTTTTAGCTCCTCTTTGGTTCTGTAATATAGGCACTCATCATTCCAGTGGGGTTTTTCTGACTGAGGATAGCCTCTTTCATCTAAAAGCACTGGTATACAGCCACAAGCTGCTATCTCTGCCACTCTTTGAGAGTTAATGGAGCGGTTCATTGCAGAAATTGCATATTTTGCTTGATTGTAAACTTCCGCAACTTTGGGTCCGTGGGGTAGCTCCCCTTTGAAAAAGGGTGCTGTAACTGGGTTTTCATCCCACCACCTACCATAAACCTCAACTTCATAATCCAGGCTATCAGCCATTGAGCACAACCACTCTACAGATGTATCTCGTACTACATAGGGGACTAGGTGATAAAAAATATCTTGAAAGCTAACTTCATATTTTTCTGCCAACTCATACAATAATTCGTCAGTTATATCTTGACCTTTAACCATTTTCTCCATCATAACGGCTATTATTCTTCGGCCATTTTCACCAAACAACTCTGTTTTATATATGTATGAACTGCCAATAAAAACTATTTTTTTACGGGATTCTAAAGGTATTGACGAATTAAAAATCTCAGGATCAAAACAAAAATCTTGGCGGTAGACCTGTTTGGCTCCCGAATTATACAGTGGTGTATCAAAGGTTGAATAAGCTGAAATGGCTATGTCGCGATTACGCCATTTAATCGGTTTGCAATCGACAATCTCAGGCATGGGATCTTGCCACCAAGTGATGTTATAGGTCTCTTCGTGGAGATATTCGTTATAGAGATGGTTTATGTTTACAGCAGCGTTTGGAACATACTTGGCAAACTCTTGATAATAGTGACGCATCTCAATTCTTTGTAAATCATTTTCTTCAATCAATAAATAAACATCACATCCTTTGCGTCTGAGAGCATTGGCAAGATCACGAGCTGAATATTGCATCACTTTAGTATATATACTTGTTAATATAAGAATTTTTAGTTGTTTGCCTGGGGAAAAATCAGGTTTTTGGGTTACACATAATTCAATGTTTTTTTTCGAATCAATTTCATGAACAGCCGTTTCACTCTGTAAAGTGTCTGCTATGCTTATAGCTCTATTGACCTCTTCCATATTACCTGGGTCAAATTTGATTGCTGTGGGTCTACGGAAATATGAAAAACAGAAAAACTCACCCAGTTTATCAAGGGGAACAGATATTAAATTTTTTGGGGCATTTTTAAACTCCTCACCATGATAATAGCAGATTTGAGACACATTTATGGCGATGGTTTTTTGAATTTGGTTCTGTTTAATGGCCTCTTTATAAGCCTCATCTCTATCTAGAAAAAAAGTATCACAGACTGTTTCAACACATTTTGCTAAAGGGGTGCCAGAGTAATAGTGAAGATAGAGATCCCCAAATATATTCGACATCAAGAAACGGTTACTTTTTTTAAAAATTAAAGAAAGTTGTAGATATGAATTAAAGTGGGTTTTATCACGTTTGATAATATCTAATAAAATAGATGCAGCTTTATGTTTATCATTTTCATAAACATATAAGGTAGCCAACCCATACCAAGCTTCATTAAACTCAGGGTTGACCTTAACTGCCTTTAGCAAATTTATTTCGGCAGCCTTAAAATTACCTTTTGCCAACAGAGCGTTACCAAGTAAAAACAGGGCTATAGCATTAGTGGGATTAATTATTAATGCTTTGCTTAAAAAATCAATTGTTCTTGGATAAGCTTTCTGTTCAAAAGCAATTTTTCCTGCAAATATTAGTAGTTCTATATTATTGGGTATAAGTTTGATTAAATCATCGTAAAGTAGTGCTGCCAGTTCTAAATTACCTGCTGTATATTGTTGAGTTGCAAGGGTTAGTTTTTCTTCTGGATTGAGATGATCATATTGACCTTGTTTCATGAATAACTCCTAAATTCAAATATCTCCATCAGCAAGAAAATCAACAAGTTGTTTTCGTGCAGCTTTTATCAGTATATTCACTGATTCAATACTCTCTTTAGCTAATTTGCTAAGAGATATATTCCAAGTCGTGGCTACTGAGTCAGGGTAAATATCCTGACTCAATCGCCCCTCTTCTAGCAACTTTAGGCGGTGAGTAACCGTGTTTTACGGCAGCTTCTAGATGCCACCCCGCCCACTCTGCCCATTTTTTATCATCTCCAGCCCGGCTGATAAATAACAATAAGCGTTCCGCTTTATTGTATGCATCTTTAGCCATTAACAATAGTCCTCACAATACTTTTTCGACTTTCATCACTATAAATTATCTTTGGACAACTATCTTGAATCATCAAAGTTTTACCTGGATAGTTTAACGATCTTATTTGCAGACTCTTGGCACTCTCCTTGAGGAACATAGTAACTGATATCTTTTTGAGAAAACTTTACCGCAGAAGTTTTGCCATACTCCTGGGCTTTGAAACAGTTACCTTTAATATGTGACAATCTTGCTAGAGCCAAAGCCAAGGTGGGATCTTTTGGTTTGACAATATAGTTTTCTTGTAACTTTTCCTGAACGAATGGAGTTAATAAAAAATAGTCGTAAAATGATTGATGGAGCCGGTATGGCCTAATCTTCTGGGCGATATACGCCCTTGCATCCCATGATTTCACATCCTGAGGGAATTCAACTCCAATAATCTTGGCTAACCTTTGCCGCTGTGTAGGTGCAAGTTTGTCAAAATTATCGTCGAAAACATCAGCACTAACAGGAAAACTGGTCCAGCTTGAATCCAACCTGGACAACATTTTGTTCGCAACGGGATAGAGATCATCTACAGTAGCATTGTCAATAGACGGCAGAGAGTTACCAGGAGTGTTTGGAAGAATCTTAGACAACTCTTTATTGAGATTATTTCTTATTTCAGCCAACCCTTTTGCAACTTGTTCTAATATTTTCTTTTTCTTGTGTCCTTGTTTCTGCTGCCACTCTTTTTCGACTGAAATAATCTCTTGATGTAATTTAGCAACAAATTGCTCTAAAGGGTCGCTACTGGGCAAATTTAATGGTTTGAGCTTTTTGACCACCCAAGTCAAAATATCATATATTCGAGGAGTACCCCAACTACTTGGTAAATCATCATTAAGCAACATCATTTTTATATCACTCTGACTGACAGGAGAATGAGTCTGATAAGATGTTAGCTGGATATTAGAATGTTCCGATCTGGCATAAGCCATAACAAGAAGGTAAAAAGCATTTAAATTCTTTACCAAATTACCCTCTTCTTTTTTAGTTGGCATTCTCTCATTATCACCCATCTCCAAAAATCTCTTTTTTTGATAACCATCTATCTCCCCGATAATTCGTGCTAAGTCAAAACCAAACCCTCCCATAGCCAACCTATGCAATACAGACAAAGCATCACTTTTTCTTAGCAGTTCTATTGCCTCTTTTTGCCTACCAGAAGATTGTAGAATTATTGCCCGTAAAACATTGGAGAATCTCATCATCTCCTGACGAGATGCGGTTTGAATTCGTTGATAAGTGTCAGGTGGCTCAACTGGAGGATCGGCAAAAAAATGCAGCAAATCAGCAGGAAATTGCAAATCTGATAACATAAAAAACGAATAAAATCGCCAATCCATCATCCCCACAGTAAATTTACTTTTGCGGTAGAAAATTGATTTTAGAAAATATTCCGGGTTTTCCATAAAGGGATAGACATCTTCCTTATTCTTTTGTTCATAACCTTTCAGTGCGATGTATTTTGCAACAATTGAGTTTAGTTTGATGGCCCGTTCAACATCTTTTTCATTTAAAATCTCCAATACTTTACTAGTTACCTTAGACCACTTCTCATAATCATCATTGATAACTAGAAAAAACTGGGCATATACAGCAGCATTTTCATAAATAGCCTTTTCCATATTTTGATTTGAAGAAACAAGTCGCCAGGATAGTATTGAAAAACCGATAGCTATCAACATCATCACACTGGAAAAGGCGGATATCAGAAAAACAAAACGCTGGTGCTGCCTCTGTCGCAACTCATCATAATCGCACCCCAATAGTGGGGCTAATAATCGAAGGGTTACATCGGGAATTTTTTTTCGGCTTGGTTTGAGGGTAATATCATGGCGAAGATCGGCAGCCAAAGGTTCCCCACTTTGGGTTATCAGGGCTGGAAAAGCCTCATCGGGAGTGCCTTCAACAAGCACAGTTAGTATTTTATCACCCTTGCCCATCTCTTGGAAAAGACGGATTTCCTCATTAATCCATCTAGACAGTTTAGCTCGAGGAGAGCAGAGCACGATCAGGAAAGGGGCTTCTGCCAAGGCAGCCTTGATCTCTTTGCTTAAATTTGATGATGCCCCCAGTTCGTCCATATCTCTAAAGACACGCCCTAACTGTTTGGGTATACCATTTTTTCTCAATTTGCCAGGAGTACGATAATTTTCCAGTTTTCTTTGCAACAATTTGGCGAAGCTGGCATCTGGATTACCTTGCCGATAGCTAATAAAAGCACCATATTTTTCTTTTTTTTTCATAAGCTCACGGTAATTACTCTGTATGTGCTAATTATAATTATCTAGATTGTCAAAATATAACACTAAGTTTAAGAGCAATATAGTAAACTTAAGATGATAAAAAAAATTATTAAATCACATTTTTTTACTGGAACTTGCTTATTGGAACGATCTATATGAAAAGAGATAAAACAATATGATCGTGATCAAGTACAAAAAACCCATCACTTTTTTCGTTATGCTTTGACGATATTAAGTGCCAAGC
Organism: Magnetococcales bacterium; assembly: GCA_015232405.1. GTDB lineage: Bacteria > Pseudomonadota > Magnetococcia > Magnetococcales > JADFYX01. Next base: position 7,442 of record JADFZS010000029.1, read on the forward strand.
AATTTTTAACGTTTTTTAATATTTCTTCGGCTGTATGAATGATTTGCCTGAATGGAAATGGTAGGCGTTGCGTCCGGCTTTTTTTGATTTGTACATGGCTTCATCAGCTAATTTTAGCAGATCTTCCGTGTTGTCGGTATCTTCTGGTAGCAAGGCTACTCCTATGGAACCGGAGATATATACCTCCTCCCCCTCCAACATAAATGCCATGTTTAGCTGATCCAGTATATTTTTGGTGACTTTTGCCACCGAATTGATATCAACATTGTTTACCAATAGGGCGGTGAACTCATCCCCTCCAAGTCTGGCAACTACATCACCCTCCTCCACACATGAAGATATACGCTTTGCTGCCATTTGCAGTAGTGCATCACCTGCAGCATGGCCCAAATTGTCGTTTACCCATTTAAAACGGTCCAGATCTATAAATAATAGAGCGGTAGCGGAATTTGAATCCTTGCTATTAAACACAACTACTTTGAGGGTTTGGAGAAAAAAAGCGCGGTTTGGCAAATCGGTAAGAGCATCATAGTTAGCCTGATATTGAATCAGCCGTTCGGCCTCTTTGCGTTCAGTTATATCACGGATAATTCCGGTAAACAGAACCCGGTTACGCAAACGGACAACACTTATGGCTACATCTAAGTGAAACTCTCTGCCATCCTTGCGTAACCCTTTCATTTCTCGACGCTGATCTATCATTCTGGCTTCGCCAGTATCAAAATATCTTTTTATGTAGGAATCATGCTCTTCACTTTGTGGTGAGGGCATCAACATTTTTACATTGCTGCCTATGATCTCATCCTCACCATAGCCAAACATCTGAATTGCTGAATCGTTGACCGATTCAATAATTCCATCTGCGTTGATAACAATTAGAGCATCGGACATGGTCTCAAAAATCGCTTCCATGCGTAATTTTTGGTCGGCGAGCTGAGCTTGATACATCTTACGCTCAGTTATATCCCTAATTATACCAATGGTTCCCTCATACTCCTCCTGGTCGCTATCTCCCAATCCCTGACTGATACCCGTACAACTGATATCAGCAATAATCATGTTGGGAGGCACTACTTCAGCCTGATCTGGGCTTACCTCACGTTTTATCTTGGTTTTAAGCAACAGCTCCAAACCAGTTGTTTTACGATGATCCGAACGACGCTCATCAAACAGCTTTGGTGGCTCGGATGGATGGGAGCTAGGTTGACTTAGATTTGATATAACCTGGTTAAAACTAACTTTGTTGACCTCATCTTGATCCAACAGCTCATTGAAATGACACCCTAGAAGTTCATCAACTTCATAGCCTAGATTTTTGATTGAATCGTTTAAAAATACAATTTTTCCTTCTTTATCCAAGCGATAGATGATATCTGGTACTGTTCTTACAAATTGGCTTTCCACCAATGCCTCTGTGTTAAAACGCATCCTATTACTAAAAACCCGCAATAGATTAAAAACCAGCTCATGGGAACGGGTTGTCATCTCACGAAATTTGTTTTTTTCGATCACCAATATTTTGGCTTTTTTGGCTACTTTAACAAAAGCGGTTGCCTGTTTTTCATCAATAAGTGAAAGCTCACCCACACAACCACCAACATTGATATTGGCAATGCTAGGAGCATCAATGGAGCTTAAATGGACCGATAGTCGCCCTTGTAGCACCAGATATAGATGATTGTTGATGCAACCAGAAGAGAGTACCACATCGCCCTTTGCCAAAGAGCTGATCTCACACTTCTCCAAGATATTTTTAACGGTATTATAAGGTACATCCCGGAAAAGTGAGAGTTTGCGGTATGACTCTCCCTTGTATTTTTTACTATTTTTACCCATTTACCTAATAATATTTACGTTATTTTAATTTTAGAGTTGAAATTAATTTAAATTGATTAACCATAACTATCTACTATAACAACCGAAACAACACAATGATAATTGAATTTTTCTTTTTAATATTCAATCATTACACAAAACAACATGGTAATTAATTATTAGGATGCCCAATTAAATAATTTCATGTTTAACACCAACAGAACCTAATAATGAAATAAAAAATATTCTCCAACAAAAAACTCAAAAATCACCGCTCTGTTTCAAATTTGGATTTGCAGGATCCATGATTACATCATCCAGTGGTTTGCCAGATATCAGGCGGTTTATCTTAGGTACTTGATATTTTATCGATGGTTTTTGGTTATCTTGTACATTTTGCGGAAAAGAGATACCAGTACCACCAATTCCACAATAACCTCCAGGGTTTTTGGCTAGATACTGTTGATGATACTCCTCGCCGTAATAGAATGGTCCTGCTGGTTTAATTTCTGTGGTTATAGATCCAACCCCCTTGGCTAACAAGGCTTGTTGATAACTATTGCGAGTAGATTCTGCTGCCAACCTCTGCTCTTCAGAATAGGTATAGATGCCGGATCGATACTGGGTTCCAACATCGTTGCCCTGTTTCATCCCTTGGGTAGGATTGTGTTGTTCCCAGAAAACCTTCAACAATTGAGCATAACTGATATGCTCGGGATCAAATATCACAAGCACAACCTCATTATGGCCTGTCTGTCCTGAGCAGACCTCTTCGTAGGTTGGGTTTGGTGTGTAACCACCAGCATAACCCACAGCGGTAGTATAGACCCCTTTTAATTTCCAAAACATACGTTCCGCCCCCCAAAAACAGCCCAAGCCAAACATGGCTTGGCTGAGATGCTCTGCAAAAGGAGGGGTGATGGGATTACCATTTACAAAGTGTTTTGCTGGAGTAGTCATAGATATATCACGACCCACAAGAGCCTGAGCTTTGTCTACCATCTGAGTTTTACGGTTTGTAAACATTAAATATCTCCATTTAATATAAAAAATGGGGAGCCAAAACCATTTTTATGCCACCACCATTTTTTACCTTATGATACATAAATTTGTTGCTAAGGTAGAGCAATTGTTTGTTATCCATCATGGATCATTGAAAATTATAGAAAGTTACTGGTAGATTTATCCATGTTTATTGCTGATACTGTGCTGTTCTAGGTTATAAAATCATAAATTTACAAATGGAGAAAATTGTGGGAATTGTCAGGAATTTCTTGGTTTATATATTTATAACTGCTTTATTGATAGGTTGTGGGCAGGCCCGTTACATCACAAAAGAGTATGATGGTGTTCCCAAAACAACTATATCCCTGCCTAACGGAGAGTATGAGATATTTAATAATAGCAAGGTAAACAGGCTGATGATAAGAACGAGTCACCTGATTTTTGGTGGTGAAGCGACAGCTAAATCTTATAAAGCAGCACTTAACAGATATTTTAAGGAAAAACTAATGCGTAGAAATTGTGTGTTTGATAACGGTACTCAGATTTATGGTAAATGGTGGGAGTTCAGTTACAAATGCAACTAGAATATTGCATCTTTGGTTTAAACAGCTCTTTTTAAGTGGGCCAGATCTTAGCCCATTTAAAGAGCTGTAAACCTACCCTGACAATAAAACACCCTGTCCATCTTGCTGTGAACATCCTTTTATATTTGTAAATTTAATTATTATGCCGTCAGCCTCTAACTGGGGAGCAACAGCTTGAATATGTTCAAGCTTTACACATTCCATCAACAATTTTTCATCGTGGGATAAAAAGAAACCTTTAGAGTTTTTTCCAAGTATTAGATATTTCATACTGCTCTCCCCTACCCCACAAAAATCATTTTTTTTAACGTAAATTCAACATAACCAACAGGCTATTTAGTTGGATTAGCAGTATTTGTATCAACACCGTAGCGAATAGATTAATCATAACAAACCCCCATCTTATATTAATCAATCATTACTCAGATATACTAGCAATCTCCTTAGCTTTACTATTTGCTTAATACTTCAACTGCTTAATACGTGCCAGAAACTCTAACTCACTAATAAATTTGACGTAACTAGGATATAGTTTAATTGTTTAACAGCATTTTGGGAATTTATGTGCTATTATTGAAAGCAATTTTTACCTGATTGTGAAAATAATTCCCGGTTTGTAACGTAGTATTACATTGTAATATTTTTATACATAAAAGTGACATTGATAAGGTTTGCTTTTTTATATATTTTATTTAAATTCTTATACTAAGACTCTATTTAAGCCATAAAAGAATGTTATATGGAACATAAACCACAAACAATTTTGATAGTTGATGATGTTCCCGGCAACATTAGAACATTGGCTGCTACCCTGGCTGTTGATTATGAGATTCTTTTTGCCAGCAGTGGAATTGATGCTTTAGAAATAGTCATAGCAAAACAGGTAGATATGATTCTACTTGATGTTGACATGCCCAAAATGGACGGCTACGAGGTTTGTCGAAGATTAAAAGCTAAAGAGGAGACAAAAAATATTCCCGTGATTTTTGTTTCAGACAAGCAAGAGGTGTTTGATGAGACAAAAGGCTTTGATGTTGGTGCTGCTGACTATATGACCAAACCTGTTAATTCTGCTGTGGTAAAAGCTAGGGTTAAAAACCATTTGGAGTTGCAGCGAGTTACACATGAGTTAATCACCGCCAAAAATACTGCTGAGCATGCAAGCCAAACAAGGGCAGTAACAAACCGTTTGCTATTTGATGCTTTGGAAAACCTTTCATTAAACGAGCACCTTGAAGAGTCTCTATTTTTAATTACTGCTATTCCATGGTTTCCCTTAAAACAGAAGGGTGTTGTTTTTTTGTGGGATGAAGAGAGTGAAGAGCTGCAGCTAACTGTTGAACAGGGTATGCCAGCAAATTTTAGTGCCGATTTTGCCAACAATAAAAATGGGGTATGTCTATGTAGAGAGGTAGCCCAAACAAAAGAGGCTGTTTTTTCTAGCCACAGCGATGATGTCACCGCTATAGCTTATGATTGTGATGATAAGCAAAAACACTTATGCCTACCCATTATGCTGGGTGATAAACTTTTGGGGGTGCTCTCTCTATTTGCAGCCCATGACCATATTATCACTGATGAAGAAAAGATATTTCTGAGGGTTATTGCCGGTACGCTAGCAAGTATAATTGTCCGCTGCCAACAGGAGGAGCAGTTGGCAAAAGCAAAAGAGGCTGCAGAACAAGCCAACCAAGCAAAAAGTGAATTTCTTGCCACCATGAGCCACGAAATTCGCACCCCCATGAATGTTATTATTGGTTTGACCAAACTGGCAATTAGGTTAGACCCAGAACCCAAGCTCCACGACTACCTTAGCAAAGTTGAAAGTGCCTCTCACATATTACTGGGTCTGATTGACAATATTCTTGATTTTTCCAGAATTGAAGCAGGACAGATGCTTCTCGACTCAGTTGAGTTTGATCCCCATAATATGTTCAATGAGTTGGCAGATCTTTTCCATCAACAAATGGTGGAAAAAGATATTGAGCTTGTTATGTCTATACCACCTAATTTTTGTAACGCTGCCTATGGTGACTCTTTGCGGTTGGAACAGGTGTTGATAAATCTCACCAAAAATGCCCTGAAGTTTACCAAAGAGGGTTCAATAACCATTTCAGCCACCACAAAAGATAAGCAAGAATCCTCCCAAGAGTGGGTATTTTCCATCAGGGATACCGGTATAGGTATAGCCCCGGATGTATTACCTAAACTGTTTGAACCATTTGTACAGGCCGATAGCTCCACAACTAGAAAATATGGTGGCTCTGGACTGGGTTTGGCGATCTGTACCCGTTTGGTAGATATGATGGGTGGTAAAATTTGGGCCGATAGTATTGTTGGCAAAGGTTCAGTTTTCTATTTTAGTGTGGTTGTCCAATGTCGGGCAAAAAAAATGGAGCTGCCAAAGATACCCGACAAACTCAAAGATCTGCGAATCTTGGTGGTGGATGACAACCCAATAGTCAGAAAAACCATAAGAGAGTTTCTTGAACAGTTCCAGTTTATGGTTGAAGAGGTTGGGTCTAGTGAAGAGGCAATAGCAAAACTTTTACAAGATAATACAAAACCAAACCCCATAGAGCTGGTTTTGATGGATTTAACAATGCCTGATATTGATGGCATTACCGCAACGGCTGAGATCAAAAAAAGACTCTGCATGGATGTATCCCAAGGACATTTGCCCAAGGTGATTCTGTTGACATCTCAAGATATTGAGAGGGCAAAATCTAATATTTTAAGTAGTGAGTTGGACTATATTCTAGAAAAGCCAATTTCAAATTCAAGACTGTTGGATACCATAATGATGGTATTTGGCGAAAAACAAATTAGACATGACCAGCTAAGTAAGGTACTGGCTAACGAAAATGAGACAAAGGCAAAAATTGGCAGTGCTAAAATATTGGTGATAGATGACAATGAGATCAATCAGGATGTCGCAAAAGGTCTGTTAGAGCAGGTTGGATTGATGGTGAAATGTGTCGGCAGCGGCAGGGAGGGAGTATCTGCATTGCAGCGCGACAGCTACGATGCTGTTTTAATGGATGTACAAATGCCAGACTGGGACGGTTACCAAACAACACAACATATTCGTAGTGAACCCCGTTTTGCCAAACTGCCCATTATCGCCATGACTGCCAACGCAATGCCAGAGGATCAAAAAAAATGTATTGCTGCTGGTATGAACGACCATTTAGCCAAACCAGTACGCCCTGAAAGGTTATACTCCACTTTAACAAAATGGATAAGCAACAAAACCCCGCTTAAAACCAAACAAGATGATGAGAACAACCATGAGGCCCCATTTTTGGCTCTGCCAGATATCGATACAGATGAGGGTTTAAAACGTATGGGGGGCAATAGAGATTCCTATCTACGGCTATTAATTAGAGTTAGAGAAGACCACGCTAAAGATTCTGAGGCGATTAAAAACGCTTTACAACAAAAGGATATAAAGACCGCCCAAAGAATTACCCACACAATTAAGGGGGTTGCTGGTGCTATCGGGGCGAAATCTCTTAGAAAACAGGCAATATACCTAGAGGATATTTTGCTGCAAAACAACTACGACAAACTACCCCAAGCTCTATCCAAATTTGATTTAGCCCTTGAAAAACTCCTGGAGTCACTTGCTATATTGAAAGAAAAACAAGAAACTATCACCACTGTATCTGCTACAAACAAAGAACTTGACCCAATAAAATTGCTACCTCTATTGGCAGATCTTGAAGAGCTTTTAAAACGCAATAGCTATGATTCCACTTCTGTACGTGATGGGATACGTGATAATGTTACAGGAACAGACCAAGAGCGACTTTTTAGTATCCTAGAAAATCATCTTAACCGTTATGATTTTAAACAAGCTTTGGTAACCTTACATGAAATTTCTAAAAATATGATTAGCTTGCTGGAGAAAAATGACCAATGAGTAAAAAAAAGAGAAAGAAAAGAGTTCTCATAGTAGATGACGAACCCGCAAATATTGATGTTCTTGTTGAAACCCTAAAGGGCTACGAACGTAGTATCGCCCTGAATGGTGAACAGGCTCTCGAAGTAGCCCGTTCTGAACCAGCACCAGACATAATACTGCTGGACATCATGATGCCTGGCATGGATGGCTATGAGGTTATCAAACAGCTCAAAGCCGATGATAAGACCAAGGATATCCCGGTTATATTCATTACTGCCATGGATAAACAGGATGATGAAGCCATGGGGCTGGCCCTTGGAGCTGTTGATTATATCACCAAGCCAATTTCTGTCACCATTGTTCAAGCTCGGGTGAAGACCCATTTAAAACTTAGAATGGCCCATCTACAAGAACTTGAAAATCAACGTCTGAAAAATGAACTAATAAAACAAGAGGCAAATAAAATTACAGCACAAAACATGGTTGAAACCTTAGACACAACCATAAATGCTGTGGTGCACATGCTTGCAAATGCAGCAACCTCCATCGTAATTCTTCAACAGTGTTATAACTCTGAAACCCTAACTAAAAATAGAATTGATAATGCTGTCAACGAAATGTTTAAAGCTCTGAAGGATATTGAAAATTTAAGTGCAGCAAATGGTATTGAGTTTGGTGAATCTGATAATGGGATTCATTTTGAAATTGGTACAGATGAGGTGAAATTTAAGGGGCGTTATAAATCCCTAGCCAAAGAAGATTTATAAAATATAACCGGGTATTATGAGCACAAACAAAACCCCACAGTATAAAGAGGTAAACAGAGTTAGCTGGGCTGCTAAATTACTTACCGCTTTGGCTGTTTTTGTTTGTCTGTTTGCTGCTACACCAATCATAGGTGAAGCAAAAGAGACCATTGTTTGGCTACACCCGGATTTTCCTCCGATATATATAGTAGATGGAGCCGCAACGCCTGATCATGATTAATGGTGATAGCAATAACCGTTTTTCTGCTCATTAATATTCAACCGACTCTATGAGTTCTTTAGGTTTTTTAAGGCTTTTTAGGTGAGCCTTGATATATGGATTGTACTGCTTTTTTATATCTTTAAAGCCTGTTTTCAGTCTTTGTTTATCAATCACATGATAAACAACGGTAATCTTCTGCCCCTCTTCTGTTTGTTGATAGAATCTCTTTTTGGTGAACAGTCCATAAAAATCCAATTTACGACAAAAATCTCTTGTCTCTTCAACAAAGTCAGTTTTTTTTGGTGCTCCTATACTGGCAACAAAGTTATCAGCTAAGGAGCCATCTTCATTTAATAGTTGTGTTCCAGGGCTATTAACCTCCAAAGCTGGACATCTTTCGTCCATCTCCAGTGTGTATGGAAAACCTGCAAATGGCTCTTCTTCAACTCTTTTTTTAGCTATAAAACGAAATGGAAAATGGTGGCAGGCAACAGGGCGGTGAGTATCGTAGATGGTACAACGTTTTTTTTGTCGATCAAGGTAGGGACAAGCAAGACCGGGAAGCAGGGTGTATATCATACCCGGCCAAAACTCACCATATATCTTTTGAAAAATTATGGGAAAATATTTTGCAGTATCGACAAAATCTATAAGAGGGACAAAACCGACAGTAAACAGTGAGCCGTCACAACAGTTATTACACTCCCCACATTGTGAAAACACCATCCCTTTATGTTTTTCCGGGTCAAGATCCATAGGTAGAATACTCTTTTTTTAAATTGTTAGCCTGTTGTTTACAATTAAAATTGCCTGCACTTCTGCTATTTTGACATGGCTTTAGCAACTGTAGTTTCAAAAAACTTCTCAAACTCTCTCACTGTATTACTGTCTTCAATTATTTTATGGGAGTTGGCTTTAATTTTATCGACTATTGTCTTGCGCCATTTTGCATCATTGGCTAAACGGTAGGCCAAATCTATATATTGTTCTGCATCTTTTGCTACCAGATCCATCACCCCCATGAGTTTGTAACATGCCAGTGTGATTCGACCACGCTGAAACTCACCCGGTAATGTTACCACGGGTGCACCAACTGAGATAGCTTCTGATGTAGTTTTGCCTCCTGAAAAATGGAAGGTATCAAGTACAACATCTGCTATCTGAAATAGAGTTACAAATTGATCTGGACTCAACCTTGGTAAAAACAGTATCTGTTCTGATCTGTTTACCGTTAAATTTTGCCAACGTTTACGCAACAGTTTTTCCCAATTGTCATGTTTACCGGCAATAAACACCACCCAACCATTAGGGTCTTTTACTAGAAGATCCATAATTGCATAATCAAAATCGGGGTGGAGCTTATATAATGTCTGTGAGCATACATATATATTTCCACCATCCGGTAGAGAAAAATCAGAACGTGATGGCTGTTTGTTTGTGATCTTGGCAGGATAATAATAACATGGCAGACGTTGCATCAGATACAGAGTCTCTGAATAGTGCCGCTGGGCATCTGCTTTTTCTAAACACTGAGTGGAGATGAAATAGTCCATATTGGGGATACCCGTGGTAATGGGGTGTCCAAGGGTGGTGCATTGAACCGGAGCCAGCCTGAAAAATGCCATATAGTATGTAAATGGACACATTCCGATATCTGGATAATAGAGCACATCTAAATTTTCTTGCAACACTCTATTTTTTGTACTCTCCAACTCCCGATTAATAGCAACCACCTTGTCAGCCAGTGAATCTATCTGGCGGGAATAGTCATCCTGATTATCCGGTAAACGGAAAACAACTATTTCAAAACGGTCACGGTTTAAATGTTGGATTATCCCCTTGTTAAGATAACCAATTGTATGACCATACAAAAAGGATGATAAAAACCCAATGCGCAGTTTGTTTTGCGGCTTTTTCTCTATTTTGATCCCTTTGGCTGGTGAAGAGAGCATGGGAAAGCTATGGAGAAACAGCTGGGCTATCTGGCTTTGCAGCTCCCTTTCATTCAGGCCGTGGTAAGCAGAATAAAAATTTGTGATATTGACTTTTTCAAGTGGCTCCCCACTACTTACAAATAGGTTTTTAAGTTTGGCGATCTCTTTTTGTAGCCCATCTCTAAATGAGTTGACCTGTTTTAAGGATGAAATTATTGGGGATTGGCTTAAAGCTATTTTTATTTTTAATTCTAATGTTGGTTGAATTGCATCCGCCTTTTTGAACCACCCCAACCCCTCTTCCAAATCCCCATAATCAACCTTAAGATCTCCGATATTATTGTAAGCTAGAACATAGTTGGGGTCCACAGCTATGGCCTGCTTGTAACAATCATAGGCTTTATTGGTTTTATATTGGCTTTTTAATATATTGCCGAGATTATTGTGATAGTTTGGGTTGTTGGGTTGTATGGCAATGGCTTTTTCGTAGCTATTAATTGCATCTGTTAGTTTACCTTGAGCTTTATAGATATTGGCAATATATAGATAGGCCTCTGTATAATCTGGTTTTTGCAAAAGCACATTGTTAAAACAGATATGGGCATCATCTGCCCTGCCGATATAATAATACGCAAGACCCATACTATAGTGGGCCTCAGCTAGATTTGGTAACAGGGTTATAGCTTTTTGCAAACAGTCAACAGCCTCTTCATACTGGTATTGTTCAATTAAAACAGTACCAAGATTGTAATAGGCATCACCATAATCAGGCTTTTGCAAAATTGCTTTTTTATAGTTGCTTATGGATTCATCCACCCTGCCCTGACTTTTAGCAATTGTAGCATAGTTACAAAGTGCGATGGGGTTGTCTGGTTGGATATCAATGCCTGTTTTGTACCATTTTTCAGCCTGATCCAAATTGCCAGCTTTATGAAAAAAAATTGCTAGCTGTAATAAATTTTCCAAGCTAACCATGGGGCTTTGATTTTTAACAAGCTCCTTGATTTTAACTAAAATCAGATTGAAATATTGCAATATTTCACTATTTTCAGGATCTTTTTTAAGTCCTGCCTGTAAAACATTACAAGCGTTGGCAATCTGCCCAATTTGATCCAGAGAGATAGCAAGGTTGTAATATAACAACCCCCGATTGTTATCAATCTCTATGGCACGGTTAAACTGGTTTATTGCAAGATCATGACGGTTGAGCCTTTGGGCTATAACCCCCAATAAATTAATCGTATCTATATGGTTGGGGACCGTTTTTAGAATTGCCGTACACAACTGGTCTGACTCTGTATAGCGTTGTGAGTTAAAGCTTGTCAGTGCCTGTTTAAATACTTCGTCTACGGTTGGTTGTGGTTGGCTTGTGCTTGATGATGTTGTGTTATTCTCAGTCATTATTATTCTCAATAAAATTTCTTTCACTTGGCAAATTTATTGTGCCATAAACTACCATTGTGTCAATCAACCTATTGATCTTGTTTTTTACGGAACAAATTAATTTCAAAATTGTCTAAGTTTAAAGGGAAAGCAACTATGGGTTTTCTATAGCAGTTAAATCAAAAAAGCTTATACAAACATATGGTTTGGTCTGTTTTTTTACACCAATCAAGGGAGTAAGAGATGAACGTCAAATCAACCAGAACTACCCAAGAACAGCAGCAACTTGCTCTCCTTATTGGAAAGTGTAGTGGCGAAGCAGAACCAGAAAAACTCTACAACCATCTTATGGCATTAAAAACCTACCTGTTGGTTTCCATGATCCAACAGAACACACTGGCCTACCAAATTCGTGATGGACAGATAGTTGAAGGCAGGATTGAGGATACTTTGATAGAGAAATGTCTGCGTTGTACTGGTGAAAATAAAAAGATCATGCAAAAGCTGCATAGGCTCCTAAGACACTATGAAAATGGCGGAACAAACTCAATGGAGTTTCGGGTCAATGCCCACCAGATAGTCCACAAATTAGAAAAGTGTATGGGACGGTTTAATAATATAATCGATAATCTGGATAGGAGCTAAACAACTCCTATCCAGATTGTTTTTTTGAAATTAGTTTTGTAGATCCCACGGTAACCAGGAGGCCGGGCCGTTGGTTGGATAGTCGCCACCGACGTAGGGGTATAAAAATCCGCTATCCCAATCACTGGGGTGATAATAACCGCTGCGGTCTGGGTAGTATTGGTCGCCATAGTTGGAATTATATCCCTCTCTACTGTTGGGATAGTACCCTCCCCTGTTGCTAGCTTTCAATCCATCTTGAAAACCCTTACGGTATGCCTCAGAATCTGTATTTTCGTAGGTTTTTTGTTGGGAGTTTGGCCCATTAACATTAGGATAATATCTGCCTCCTTGTTGCTGCTCTTCACCACTGGCAGAACCCCAACCCCAAGCATCGCTGGTATCTGGTGTTAACAGGATTGTTGACCCTAACAAAACAGCAACCGACAGGGTAGCGATAGTACTCTTCATTTCCTATACTCCAAGTTAGAAAACCAAAATGATGTTCAAACGTCATTCTAGCAAATTTATTTATCTATGCAAATATTCATTAATTCCGCTTAACGTATACATGAAAAGCTTATAGTAAAATAGGGATCCTACCAATTTGATCAACTTTGATAATTTAGCAATTAACAATCAAATTATTTAAATGGTTTTGCCCAAAAATTTTGCTATACGAACAATCCCCTCTTTAATTCTCGCAAAATCTGTGGCATAGGAGAATCTTAAATGCTCCCCTGCTCCATTTACACCAAAATCCAAACCGGGAGTAACTGCAACTCCCGCCTCCTCCAGCAATCTTTCACAAAAAAGTTGCGAATTTTCAATTCCACACTGGGCCAACAAACTGGATATGTTTGCATAAATATAAAAGGCCCCCTTAGGCTCCACAGAAATTTCAAACCCCATTTTTTTAAGTGCTACTATTAGATAAATGCGGTTTTTATCATACTGTTTAATATGTTCGGCAAATATATCCCTACAATCAAAGGCTGCCATAGCTGCCTCTTGGGCAATGGTAGAGGCACTGATAAACAAATTTTGTTGTAACATCTCAACAGCACGTATTGCATTTTGGGGCACAATCATCCAGCCCAAACGCCAACCAGTCATGGCAAAATATTTTGAAAAACCGTTAATCACAATAGCCTGATCAGAAAACTGCAATGCGGTTTTAGCATCCTCTCCATAGGTAATAGCGTGGTAAATCTCATCAGATACCAAAACCCCACCGCTATCTTCAATAACCTCAACAACTTGGCTGAAGGCTCTATCTGGTATTATGGTTCCAGTAGGATTTGAAGGGCTGGTTATCAAACCACCTCGCAACCCTTTTTTAATTTCAGGGATTAGCATTGCTGCATCTAGTTGATAATGGCTTTGAGGGCCGACAGGTATCTGAACTGGTTCTCCGCTCAATAGGCGAATCATATTTTTATAACAGGGATATCCAGGGTCTGTAATGGCAAATCTATCACCGGGGTTTAAGATTATACCAAAAGCCAGCATAAAGGCTCCTGAAGTTCCAGATGTGATGATAATCCTCTCTTCTGAAACATCAACGCCATACTGCTCCCCATACCATTGGGATATTCTCTGCCTTAGGGGTAGGCTTCCTTGTGCTAAAGTATAGTTGGTCTGATCTTTATCCAGAGCCAAATGGGCTGCATCAATAATTGCTTGGGGTGTGGAAAAGTTTGGCTCCCCTACCTCCAAACGCACAATATCCCGGCCCTGGGCAACCAACTCTTTGGCCCGTCGCAACACCTCCATAACATAAAATGGCTGAATATCTGTTAGCTTTGTTGCCCAATTCATATCAGAAGTCTTTTTACCTATATCGAATAAATATTTATACGAGAATATCTGTAATTAACGCTATATCCAGGTTAGTATATGCCTTTTGTCGGAATGATACCAAGCTGATTAAGAGACAGCCCGGATATTTATATATTTATGGATATTGTTACCCAAGGAATAATAGGTGCGTTAGCCGCCCAGGCCATAGCAGATGAAAAAAACAGCCGACGGGCAACCTTGATAGGTTTTATCGCTGGTCTACCTGCTGATGCCGATATTTTAATAGCATCACAGAGTGACCCTCTACTAACACTGGATTTTCATCGCCAGTTTACCCACTCTCTATTTTTTATACCTATTGGTGGATTGCTGGTTGCTGCTTTGTTGTGGCTTGTTTTTAAAAACCGCATGGCCTTTTCACAACTGTTTCGCTACTCCCTTGCTGGTTACGCCACAAGTGGCCTTCTCGACGCTTGTACAAGTTACGGTACTCAACTGCTCTGGCCTTTTTCCAACCAACGTATCGCCTGGAGCATCATATCGGTGTTTGATCCTATTTTCTCCATCACTCTCATTGTTATGCTGGTTTTAGGTTGGCGAAAGATTACTCCCCGTTTTTCCCAGGTTGGTTGGCTATTTGTTGTGGGGTATTTTCTGTTTGGCATCAACCAACAAGCCAACGCTACAAATGTTATGAACACCCTGGCCGTGCAGCGGGGCCACGCAGTAGAACGCTCAGTGGTAAAACCAACCATGGGCAACCTGCTATTGTGGCGCGCAGTTTATCAAAGTGGTGACATATACTACATTACCGCTGTTAGGGTCAGCCCACTGTCACCTCCACTCTATTATGCCGGAGACTCAATAGAGCTGTTTGATTTTGATAAAGATCTAGACAAATGGCCCAAAGATTCCACCTTGGTTAAAGATGTTCACCGATTTCACCATTTTAGTGACGGCTATATAGCTAAACATCCTGAAAAACATAATATAGTTGGGGATGTACGCTATTCCCTTCTGCCTTTTGATAGCAGACCAATATGGGGCATAACCTTGCGAGATGACAAACCTGATAGCCATGTCCCTTTTAAAAACGACCGTTCGCAAATATCCCAGGCCATGAAAATATTCCCTAGTATGATTGCTGGAACTTGGGATAAATTTAATAAATTATGAAAATTTTCAAATATATATGGATAGTTTTTCTATTTATCTTGCTATCTTTTAGCTCATCAATTTATCTACTAAATGCAGATACTCCATCATTACCTGGGCCAGTGGTTTCTACTAAGTGGCTGTCACTAAACAGACAAAATGTTGTTATTTTGGATGTAAGAAGAGTTAACGACAAAAATGCAGAGCTTGACAAAAACAGTTTTATTTCTGGTGCGTTGCTTGTCCCTTTTGCCAATGTAACAAGAGAGATAACAGTTGCTGGTAAAAAGTTGAAATCCATGGTGCTGGATAAAAAATCTTTTGCTGGTTTGATGTCTAAAGCTGGTGTAAGCAACAGTGATGTTATTATCATTACCAGCCCGTCAAAACATCTTTTTGAGTTGACCGCGGTAACCAGGCTATACTGGACTGCCAAATATTTCGGACACGACAAAGTTGCAATTTTAAACGGGGGAAATGCTCTTTGGCATTCAGAAAACAGACCCATGCAAAACCGTGGTAGCTCTGTTAAAACAACAAATTATAAAAGCAAAATCATCAACTCCGATATTCTTGCCTCCATTGAAGATATAACAAAAGCCCAAACACAAGATATACAGATATTGGATGTACGAGGTTTGGAATATTATGAAGGGGAGAAGGTCAACAAAGCTTTTGTAAAGGCAAAATACAGTGGTCATATAGCAAACGCATTGAGTCTGCCAATTCAATCTTTAACCCGGCAAAAAAGGTCGGCAATTTGGTTTCAAACTGTTGATGAGATTTTGGATATGGCTGATATGATGGATATTGATTTAAACAACCCAACCATACTCTATTGTGATTCAGGAAACTATGCCAGCTTGGAGTGGTTTATAATTCATGAACTGATCGGCAACAAAAAAGCCCGGCTATTTGATGGCTCCATGCATCAATGGTCGATATTCAATAGACCAGTTAACCGCGGTCAAGAGCCTTAAATAACTATATATGGCTTTTAATAAATGAGGATTTTTTTTAACATGAGCAAAACATACCCAACAGGTTTGCAAGATATATTGCCGATTGTTTTATTGGCAGCAGTGTTGACATTTTTTATAACCCCTGCTGATACTCACTCAGCAAAAAAAGAGCTGTCAACACCACCAGAATCACTGGCTAACTGGTATAAACCCCAAAATAAAAGACAGGTGTGGCTCCATCTTATGTTCCGTCTAGGGGAATCATCACATGCAGTATCACTGTACAGTAAAAAGGGTGATGCCGATTCCATGGCCCGTTGGGCTGCAATTTTGGCAGAAAACTATCGGCGGATTCCCAAAATGGTTCCTGAGTGGGCAGCACAAATTGATGAAGATGGGGTGTATAATTTAGAAAAATCAGCGGCAAAAAAAGATATAGCAGGAGTAAAAAAAGCCCTTAAGAAGATCCGCCAAAGCTGCAAATCATGTCATGGGGAGTTTAAGGCAACATCCATTGCCATTTATAGAAGTGCCGATTTTAGCAAGGTAAAAATCAAAACTGCTGATGGCGAGCAAAATAAAAGCTACAAAACTGTAATGAGATCCATGCGGCGGGATTTAAACAATTTAAAAATAGCCCGCAGTGATCTCCATCCCGAAGAAGCCCGTCGCCATGCCAAAAAGCTTACTGATAAGCTCTCTTTTCTTAAAGGTAGTTGTGGTAGTTGCCACAAAGATAAAGAGCCAACTGAACGTATTCTTGGTGATAAAACATTTAAGACCATGGATAAATTGTTGGTCGCCTTAAAAGAACCGGGAAAAACCAAGAATAGTGGTCGATTATTGGGTGAAATGGGATTTACAGTCTGTGGACGTTGTCATTCTATTCACCGTAACAGCGTAGCCATTAAAAAGCTTTTAAAATAATAGATTTTTCCAATATGTTCTGGGAAAAGTTTGAAAAAATGTATATTTAAATCAGGGTAAAAATGGAAGTTAAAAATAGCAAGCTTACAAAAACACAAGAGACCATACTCATAGCATTGAGCAAAAACATGCTGTTGCCTTTAAATGACCTGTTGGTTGTTGCCCAGCAGTTTTTAAAAGCGGATATATCAATATCTGAGTTGGCAAACTGTTTAAAAAATTATAACAATACAATTGAAAACAGCAATAAACAGCAAAATAAAGATGGTCAACAGCTTTATAAAGCCTCTAAAAACTATAACATGGGCTTTGTAAATCTTAACATTGAAACCTTGCCAGTTTTAGACACAGACAAACCCCAGCAACACATTTATATTGCTATCGATATGGCAACCCATTGGCTCTATTTTGAGATTAGTGAAAAATTAGACAGTAAAAATTCCGCTACATTTTTACACAACTTGTCCAAAGCAGCCCCTTTTATTATCACCCGTATCCTAACCCTGCAAAACCAATTATTTACCGACGCCACTGACGATAACAAAGCAACAGGAGAGCACCCATTTGATCAGGCCTGTCAAAAGCTGGATATCCAGCATCTTTTAAACTCACAAACTAGCGGAGACAGTGGAATATTGGTGGAACCTGATGAATTATCAACAAAGCTTAAAAACAGCAAACATTATGATGCCAAACTGGGCTTGAATGATAATTTAAAAAACTACGGCAAAATTTATAATGAGCAGATAACCCAGATAAGCCTGGATCATCTAACCCCATTACAAGCGGTAAAAAAGAGACAAGAGGCAAAAGAGGAGGTTTTACGCACCAAAAAACCTTTTAAACTATCGGGGGTACAGCTGTTGATAATCTGGATTGTATGGCTGGCAATAACAATGATATTTGCTTCACAAGCTATGCCTTAAGAGACAAATCTTAGGTCAGCTATTTTAAGTAAACCTAAGCTAATGTTGGACAAATAAAGTGTTTTTATTACTAGGGGTCAAGGGGGATTATCTCCCTTGTGGGTTTGGGCAAAGCCCAAGGTTTTGTCTTTATTTTTTAAGCCTTTACATTTAAAAGCGTGGGGATTTGGGGGCCTGCAAGGCCTCCCAAGGTTCTGCTTTTGACTCTGTTTATTTTGAAATTACTATATCATTCATCCACATAAAATTGTAACTTTGCCACATCAGGAATATGTATTGAACGACCATCAACAGCGATTAAATTCTCTTCATTGAGCTTTTTTAAAGCCCGAGAAAAAGTTTCTGGTTGTATGGAAAGATTTGATGCCACCACTCTTTTGGGGGAGTCAAGTTTGACAATCCCCACATTATTGTCAACAATTTTCATATGCTCTGCAAGATAGTTAAGCAATCTTTTGTGGGCGCTTTTTAAATAAAGTTTATCTATCTCAGTCAGCTGGCGACGCAACCGCTGGCTCATATTTGCCAACATACGTAGACAGGTCTCAGGGGACTCTTTTAATATTCCCAAAAACTGTTTATTATTGAATGATAACAAACAACTATCCTGTAATGAGTCGGCACTTACCGGATAGTTATCTATCTCCATAAACATAACGGCAGAGGCAAACACCTCTCCGGGCCTGATTATCTCAATTATTTTTTCAGTACCGTTTTTAAAAAGTCTATACAGCTTTATCTGCCCAGTAACCAGAACAAAAAAACGGTCGGCTTTGGTCTCGGTATCAAAAATTGGCTGATTACCCTTTATTTTTACAACTCTCATCTCCCTTTTAACACTAGAGAGTTGCTCATTTGTAAGAGCAGAAAACAGAGAATTGTCTTTAAGAATCTTATCGTACTCGTCCCGCTTCTTCATTATCTGTCACTGCCTCTATTGTTAAATTTTCCAATTATTAAAATTGGATTGGGAAAAACTATCTGGACTTTGCCCGATAATTTTTCTGGATCATAACAAACAGAACCTCACAGTACAATTGTAACGAAAATGAAATAGTCTTAAATATAGTTTTGGTTGGGAAACAGGCTATATCCTGATAGAGTGTAAAGAGAAGAATAAAGTAACTATTGCTAATGGAGACCTTTAAGATGACTACTAATACAGTTGCGAGGGAAACAGAGTGCCTGCTTAAAAATGTAGGTGTGATGGAGTTCAATAAACAGCATCTACGTCTGGCCTCTTATGCTGCTGAATTTCAACAGTTGGTGGATAAGCTATCCGAAACCCCACCGACAATTGAAGATTGGCGGCATATTGATGCACTGTTTGGACGTATTAGCCGTTTTGTAGCTGAACACTTTCGCCACGAAGAGCAGCTTATGCAGGAGTATGACTACCCGGAATACAACAACCAAAAACAGATGCACAATAGTTTTGAAAGTAAATTAATTGATGTTCAAAGTAAAATACGTGGGCGAGATATTCGTTTTACCAATGATTTCTGTAAGGAGTTGTGGGAGTGGCTTTTCCATCATATCAATGTTGTTGATGTTGCCTATCGAGACTTTTTTATTGAAAAAGGTTTAAAGTAGTTTTAGCGAGGTCCGTTAAATGAGAATGATCTATTTATTGCTACCAGCTTTTTGGTTGCTAACGGTTTGTGTGCCCGTATCAGAGGTTTTCGCCTTTAATGCTAAAAAGGTTGCCAAACTATTAAAAAGCAGAATGTGTGTCAGTTGTGATCTTAAAAATGCTGATCTTAAAAATGCTGAAATTCCAGGAGCCTATCTGCAAGGGGCGCAACTACAAGGGGCGGACCTATCCCAAGCCAACTTGAAAAAAGCCAAACTATATAAAAGCAACCTGTCAGGAGCCAACCTTACAGATGCCAAACTTAGTTACGCCAAGTTAGAACAGACAAATATGGCAGGCTCCAATTTAAGCGGAGCAAAAATGGACAACACCTATATGGACCAAGCAAATCTAGGTGGTTGTAATCTAAAAGGTGCTGATCTGCAAAAAGCCTATATGGTGGGGGCATTCCTTAAAAATGCAAACCTTTCAGGGGCGGATTTAAGGGGAGCAACCTTTTTTGGGGCTAATATAATAGGGGTTGATTTTACCGATGCCAACCTTGAAGGAGCACGCTGGCGCAACGGCAAAAAATGCGCTGCAGGCTCCATTGGCAAATGTATAATTGTTGATTGAAAATAGAATAAGGCAGTTGAGAGTACATACCTTCAACTGGCACTGCACCAGAAAGCCCCTAAGAGCACTTAACTATCATATTTTGTACTTAAAATGATTTTATTTTGTCTGGAAAGACTAATGAATAAGTGAGTTGCTTGGCTGAACAATTTTGACGAACTTTTAGAAAAGCTCTGAATGGCTTCCTGTTCTGACTAATTTTAAACACTTTGAATCAACCTGATAGATCAACAACCAATCAGGCTCAATATGAGCATCCCGGTAGCCTTTCCAGTTCCCTTTTAGTGAATGGTCCAGATATTCTGGTGGTAGTGTTTTGCCATCAATCAGGAGGGATAACAAAGTTTTTAGCTTTTCCATATCCCTGCCTTGCTTGATTGCTTTTTTTATATCCCTTTTGAACTGGCTTGAGCGGATCAACTTGCGCATGAATTAAATTCCAAGATCTTCAAATAGACCTTCCTTGGAATCAAATTTCTTTCCTTTGCCCTGTTCAAGCTCTTCCATAGCTTTGATAGTTGTTGCATTGGGTGTTTTTATCTCAAAAGGCAACCGCTTCTCATCCACTACACGCAACAACATCAACCGGATTGCATCGGACATAT
Source organism: Magnetococcales bacterium (assembly GCA_015232405.1). Lineage (GTDB taxonomy): Bacteria > Pseudomonadota > Magnetococcia > Magnetococcales > JADFYX01. Next base: position 28,250 of record JADFZS010000029.1, read on the forward strand.
TCAAGCCCATTTCAGCTAGAACTGCGGAAGCTTGTTCTTTTGTCCCTTTATCGATCCTGGCACGAACATAAGTATCTGAAGTAGCCATAATCATTCTCCAATCTAATTTGGTTTTAATCCTGGTTTATTGTAGTCACAACAAGACTACAATTACCATATAATTATTTTTTCTGGTCTTATTCCAGGTTATAATGTATTCAAAAAACAATCTTAGCTTGTTTATGGGGCATATTTTGGGCAAATTGGAGTGGTGTTATGTTGAACAGTGTGTAGTTGGTGTTTTGATTATCAACATCCAACTAAACCCAATGTAAATATTGGGTTTTTTTGTGGCTTGTTTTGGTTTGGGTTGCATACCTTCAACTGCCAAATTTATATTTAATGACTTGTCCCTTCAGAACGGGTAATTTTGTTATAGACGTTATATTTACCAGATGGTTTTTTCATTGGTATCCGTTTTACCTCTTGTAAGGTATCTCCATCGTAGATTACCAAAGCACCATCTTTATCCCAAATACTTAAAAGTGCATATTTACCATCTTTAGTAAACTCAACATGGGCGGAAGTTTTACCGGTGGCCGGGCGTAGGGTTTTGGCTATCTCCAAGGTGGATTTATCAATCACATGAACCAGATCACGATTGGGTCCAAAAAAGACATCCACCCAAGCGTAAGGGGTTTTTTCATGGCTACGCATAAAAAAACCAGGGCCTTTGGTTTTGATGCGTTTAATTACCTGCCAGGTGTTAAGATCGATAACCGAAACCACACCCTCTTTTAGGTTTGGGGTAGCCATGACATCACGCCCTTGCCATCTCCAGGTTATACCTGACCCCAAATGCGGCATACCGGGAATGTCAATACTGGCACTGGGCTTGCCAACCTCCATATCGATTACCTGCCCCTTACCGCCATCTCTTGAAGCCCCAATTAAATAACGATAGCTCTGGGTAAAGAAAAAATCGTCTAGATAATCCTCAAGATGGATACGTCTTGCCTTAAATATATCGCCATGGGTTTTGCTGTCATCCCTCTTGTATGGTATCTCCCAAACCTCTTTTAAATCCTTTAGTGCCGCTATAAAACTGTCACGGGGTGGGGCTACATATACGGCACTTATACGGGAACTTTGCCCGATTTTTTTATCAACAACATCTATTACCTGTAACGGTTGCATAGTCTGGGCATCGATAGCTACCAATGTGTGGGGTAGATAGTTTGCAGCCATTATGGTTTTTCCATCACCAGAAATAGCAACATTACGCATGTTGATACCGGCTCTTATTTCTGCCACCACTTGCAGACTATACATGTCAAATTTGCTAACCCAGCCATCACGGGAGCCAAAATAGACAAAACGACCATCAGGTGAATATTTTGGTCCGCCATGGAGAGCAAAACGGGTTTGAAAACGGTGAATTGGCTTTAACAGGTCGCCATCAAGAATGGTAGCGTGATGGTCGGCTAGTTCTACCACGATGAACATATTTAAAAGCTGGGCTTTGTGTACGGGCTTATCAGGTAGAGTATTTAAAGGAACATGCTCAACCCGGCTGGCTTTTATCTCGTCCATATCCCACTTAGGGATTTTTGGTAGGGGTGTATAGATATATTTAACAAGTGATTTTATCTGCTCTTGGGTGAGTACACCTTCAAAGGCTGGCATCTGGGTAATGGGGCGGCCCTGGCTAATCACCTTTAGGGCTTTTGCTTTACGCAGACGTTTTAAATTTTCGGGCAGCAGAGCCGGACCCATGCCGCCAAACCGCTCCGGGTGGTGACATTGGGCGCAATTTTGTTGGTACAGCCCTTCTACTTCCAACGCCTTTTGTTGCTCATATGATAGAGCATGGGCAGTTGAATAAAATTGGGGGGCAACCATAGAAAAAGTAAATGCAATTACAAAAAGCAGTGCGGTTGCAAGACCAGACAACGGTTTATTTGCTTTGCTTTTTTGGCTTACCCCTATCTCTTCATCCGTTAGATAACAACCGGGATCTTCGGCCCAAAAATCCCCATCTTGTTGATAAGCACGTACCCTGGTATTGCCACCACATATTGCAAGATATTTACATGCTCCACAACGCCCAGTTACCGGCCTTGGTCGTTGTCGCAACCCTTGCAAAAGAGGATCATCACAGTTCCAAATATCAGCAAAAGAACTTTTTTTCAGATCTCCCAAAGAGTAGTTCCACCAAAAAATGTCAGGATGAACATGGCCTTGGTTGTCAATGTTGGCAATACCTACTCCAGATGCGTTACCGCCCCATTTAAGTAGCATCTGTTCTGCCTGTGCATATTTTTCTGGATAATTTTTTTTGATCCACATTAGAAAAAATACTCCATCTGCATCATTGTTACCTGTAACAAACTCACGTGGCGACCCAACATCAAGATCATGTTTAGCACTGTTGAATAGAGATTCCACCAGCTCCCTGGTGGCTAGATGGGCTGCATCCTCTTTTCTGTTGGCATTACCCCGTCCGGCATAGTTCCAGTGGGAGAGATAAAAACGGTCTATGGACTCTTTTTCCATCAACTGGAACAGCTCTGGCAAATCAGTAATATTATCATGGGTAGGGGTAAAACGTATGCCTGCCTTAACACCCATCTCATTACAATTACGTATACCAGCGATAGACTCTTTAAACGCCCCGACCCTACCTCTGATATGATTGTGTTTATCCTCTAGACCATCTAGACTTACACCAACATAGTCAAAGCCAGCATTGGCAATTTTTTTGGATATCTCCTTATCCATCAACGTGCCGTTACTAGATAGCCCCAGATAAAACCCCAACTCTTTGGCCTTTGCTGCTATGGCAAAAATATCTGGTCGCAAAAGAGGCTCCCCACCGGATAAGATTATTGCTGGTACAGCAAAATCCTTTAGCTCTTGCAAAACCCGAAAAACCTCTTCTTTACTCAACTCACCAGAAAAATCCTTATCTGTTGAGGCTGTGTAACAGTGACGGCAGGTTAAATTACAACGGCGGATAACATTCCAAACAACCACAGGCCCGGTTGCCGACCTCGCTCTACTGAGGCGTTTTTGTGGCTTTTGGCTAAAGAGGGAACTCATTATTTGGGAAAGTCTGAACATTTAAAGATCTGCCATTAATTTATTTAAAAAATATCAATGGCTTTGGGAAATTTAATCTCTATTGGGAATAGAGGTTGTAAAAAAAAGCCATGTATAGTGTAAATGTTAGGTTTTCAAACGCATACCGCTCTTTTTTAAAATTTTAGAGCTATATAATATCTCATGTCCCCTATTATCATCTCCCAACATTTTGGCAATATCATCAACTCTTTCACTCACTATGGATCTATCCCGACCATGGACCATGACAAAAAGATTATATGCCCATTCCGGTAGATCGCGTGGACGTTTATAGCAGTGGCTTACATATCCTAAAGTGCTGATTTTCTCACCAACAGCTTTTATTCTATCATCAGGTATGTTCCAAACCGACATGCCGTTACCTTTAAGCCCCAACCTGATGTGGTTTGGCACAACCCCAATACGCCGTATCCAACCCCTCTCCAACATTTTTGTTAAGTGGTTGATCAACTGCTGCTCTGTCATACCCAGACTATTGGCGACATCTTCATATGGGTTGGGTATTAATGGTAGCCCCTCTTGGGTTGCTGTTATTATGGCTCTTTCCTCTTTTGTTGGCTCAAGATCACTATCCTCACCTACTTTTAGATATGAAGAGACCTCCAGAGGAACAGTATCTATTGAGTCATCTTTACCCAGCTTTAGCTTAAATCCCAAACGATACTCTTCAAGCTTGGGAAGGTTGAAAACTTTGTGTCCGGTCTGTTTTTCGATTTTATCCACACTGGCTTGTATACCGTCGGCTGTTTCGGTTGCAAGTACAAACCACATGTTCAAGGTGTGGTCACGGGCATAGTTGTGGGCAACCTCCGGCATTGCATTGACAATATCTGCCATTTTATCAAACTCATCATCTCCAACTGCTATTGCAGCCAAAGTTAAACCACCACCCATCTGTTCAGCATTAAATAGAGGCCCAAAACGGGTAAGAAACCCGTGGGATAGCATGGATTGTAGACGTGTTATTAAAATAAATTCAGAGATATCCAACCCTGCCGCCACATCGGCAAATGGTCTTTGACTTAAAGGGAAACCGATCTGCAAACTGTTGATTATAGAACGGGATATGGCATCAATTGTTATCATTATTTCATCGTTTGAGGTTGATTGGATTTTGGTGAGAAATAGTGAGCACCCTGCTGTTTAAAACGACGTTGGCTAAATAGTATCTCTTTGGCAATATCTTCCATGCCACAATAAGATTCAAGTTTTACAATATTATTCAACACTTCATCACGCTGTCGCCCATGGATCATACAGTATAGATTATAGGGCCAACGTGGTAAAACCCGAGCACGAAGATAGCACAGATTAACAAAATCCATATCACCAATGAGCTTTCCCTTCTCAGCAACCAGCTCATCTGGCACATTCCAAACCACCATGGCGTTGGCCTTGAACCCCAACTCACGATGGCGGACAATTACCCCCATGCGTTTAATGACTCCACGCTCTTGCAAATTTTTCAAGGTGGCTATCACCTCTGACTCAGACTGTCCAATTAACTTGCCGATATCATGAAATGGTCTTGCAGTTAGGGGAAAACCACTCTGGATAGCCTCAATAAGATCAGACTCTTTATCACTTACTATCTGCATGCTCATGACCAAAATTAAACATTATCAATGGATTGGAAATCCCAAATTAATATGGAAATTATTCTCCATTGGCATCATTAATACCTCAGAGCCACTTTTCGACTCAATTTGACCTAATATGTCCATAAGCCGTTGTTGTGAACGGGCTGTCACTACAAACCATAGGTTTAAAGCATGTTCTCGCTCATAATTGTGGTTAACCTCGCTAAAGCTGTTTACAATTTGCGCAACCCTTTCAAGATCTTCCGGGGGAACCTCAACAGCAGCCAGTGTACTAACCCCTAGTGTGCCATTGCGCAGAACAACACCCACCCTGGAGACCATCCCACACTCATGGAGATGTTGCAACCGTTGTAAAACCTCCTCTTCACTGATTCCCAACTGTTTGCCTATCTCTTTATAAGGTTCTGGCACCAGAGGAAAATCGTGTTGAAAGGAGTTTAGTAGCTGCCATTCAATATCCGACAAACCTAGATGTGGATCTTTCTTCATTTAAACTACAGCCCTATTCTGTGCGCCCTTGATGTAAAAAAGATACCACTGGGTTTTTCAACAGTAAGCTCGGTTAGCTTGGTAAAACTATCTGTGTGGTACACCTCCACCCGGTCTCCATCACGAACCGACACCCAAATATGCTCACCACGGGGGGTAAACTCCATGTGCATAACCCCTTTACCCGGTTTCAGACTTTTTACCACCTTCATCGACTGTACATCAATTACCTGTAAGGTGTCATTTTTTGGAAAGGCAAAATTAACCCATACCTGCCGCCCGTCAGGACGACCCATGGCAAATACTGGCTGGCTATGGACGGGAATCCGCCCTTTTTCCTCCCAACTATTGGTGTCAACAACCAAAATCTCATGTCGGCCTATTGCTGGCAGAAAGGCCATGCCACCAGCTATGGCCCACCCCTCCAAATGGGGCATCTTGTAGACAGGTAGTTTTTTTGCCCCTCGACCATAATCCTGTAAAATTTTTCTTGGCCCCTTTTCAATATTCCATAAATCAAGTAGAGCAAGACCATCCTCGCCAAACAGACCAGCTATATAAAACCGTCCATCAGGGGTAACCAGACCATCATAGGGTTTTTCCCCAATCTCTCTGAATTTTGTAATTTTTGGCTTGGCAACTTCACTTAAGTCGGCAATCCATATCTCACCTGCATCAAACAGGCTAAAGACAAACTTCTGCCCCGGTATATCAACCAACCCCACAACCTTGGACAGCTCCCCATCCTCACCTTTTGCTGGTATGTCAGCTACCAATTCAAGAGTGGTAGAATCAAACACCCTTACTCCACCCGGTGTATAGTTGGAGACTGCAACTAAAGTACCGTCCTGTGAAATAGCCCCACCAATGCTGTTACCACCCTGAATAACCCGTTTAACAAGGGTTTGGGTTAAGATATCAACCTTGCTCAGCCCACCATCACGACCAAACAGATAGGCATAACGACCATCTCTGGAATAAACCGCAGAGGCGTGGGAGAGATCCCCCAAACCTTTAACACCACCAAGAATGGTTTTGTTTGTGGTCTCAACCACCTGGATACGTCCCGAAGCTCGCTCAATTACCAACCCCATATCCCCCACTCCCCGTATGGAGCCACTACAACCCATCAGGACAAATGTGAGAATAAATAGAATTTTTGTGATTTGCTGTTTCATTATTGGGGAATCCCCTTCTTTAACTGTTTTATCAACCAGACAATTTCCTCTCGACTCAACATACCTTCCCAGGGAGGCATGGCTCGCTCTGGCAAACCATAAAAAACAGTGTCGGAAAGAATATCCATATCTTTTCCTGCCAGTGCATCTGGAGTAAGGGGTGGACCTAAACCACCTTTCATAGTCAACCCATGGCAAGAGCCACAATCATGTTTCAACATATGAATGAGTGCAGCCTGCCTTTGAGATGTTAACTCCTCGGCATGGCTTTTTGTTGAATTGCTAAAAGAGAGAGCAAAAATAAGCAGTAAAAATATACGTAACATTGATCTAGCAGTTGCTGGTGAATATATGCCTTGGCATATTGATTTTTTTGTAACTACAGAAACGAAAAATGGGTCTGGTCAGGTTTAGCAAACAGATATTGTTTCTGGAGTCATAACGGTCATGATACGGGAGCCAGAACTATACGTCAACAAGCCTCACACCTCATTTCATGAGGTTGTTTCAAGGGATATGAAGTGATTATGTATGATGGGGATTTTAAGAATCTATTATTACCACAGCTCTGGTAGTTGAAAGTCTGTTTTGCCAACTGCCAGAGCTATGAATAAACCTATAAATAGCTAATAGGTATAATCGGTTGGATGGTTATACTGCCCTTTTGCAACTAAACTACTGATACTAAATGCAAAGTGTTCCAGATTAAGTATGGTGAAGAAAAAATCAGGGTAACAGCTAAAATTCCTAGTACAGTTGTAACTAAAATTGAAGTTGATTGTTCTGTTTTTTGATTATTCATTTTGTATCTCCCAAACTTTTAAAAATTTGTTTTGTTAACTATGCAGCAATCAACAAATAAGCGGAATATATCACACTAGGTGTTGCTATAATTGCGGCAAATGCTGCGATACCTAATGCAATTGTTGAAAGTGTAACTGATAAAAAGTTGCTGGTAGTTCTGTTCATGTTGTTGGCTCCTATATTATTTTTAAATCTATTTTTAAATATCAATTTTAAGTTATTGTGTATGTTCATTTGTAACTTGTAATAAATTACTGCAGCCAGCGTGCCAAAAATGTTTTTTTGTTTTTTTTATTTGTTTTTTAGATTTTTTGCTAAAAATAACCAACTATGCTATGTTAACTTTACAGTTTAGTTTACTGTTTAGTTTACTGTTTAGTTAACATATGAGTAAAGAGCCATGGAAACCTTAAAAGCCCTGCACCATTTTTTTGATACCCTTGAAGAGGGGGTGCTGTTTCTTGATAATAAATTACGTATTGTCTCCATCAATTCAGCAGCAAGTAAAATGCTAAAACAGAGTTTTGATGAGGTGGTTGGCAATCTCTGCCCTACTCTTTTTAGTGAAGTTGAATGTGCTAAAAAATGCGCCAAAACAAAAAAATGTGTTTTAACTCCAACTAAAAACCAGAAGATAAACACCATACAGATAGCCCTTAATAGACCTGGAGAACCGCAGATATTTATTAAAATGTGGGCTACTCGCCTTCCAGAGATTGAAGGGCAGACAATTTTTTCTGTTATTTTAAGAGATCGTACCCGAGAAGTTCTATTGGAGCAGGAGGCAAAAGAGCGGTTTCGTCTTGGCAGCATGGTTGGCCATAGCCCTGTTATGCGTAAAATGTTTAAAGATATCATGCAGGCTGCAATGAGTGATGCCACTGTTCTTATTCAGGGAGAGAGCGGAACAGGTAAAGAACTTGCGGCAAAGTCACTACACGATAATTCAAGACGGGTTGATGGCCCTTATGTCCGGGTTCACTGTGCATCTTTTCCGGAAAATCTACTGGAGTCTGAGCTATTTGGTTATGTAAAAGGGGCGTTCACCGGGGCTGAAAGCAACAGAATGGGACGCTTTGAAGCGGCCCATGGAGGTACAATTCTTTTAGATGAAATTGGTGAGATATCTCTATCTACACAGGTCAAACTATTAAGGGTACTGCAAGAACGAGAGGTGGAGAGACTTGGTGAGAACAGACCGCGAAAAGTAGATGTACGAGTTATTGCGGCTACCAATCGAGATCTACCTGCAATGGTGAAAAACAGAACCTTTAGAGAAGATCTCTACTACCGCTTAAATGTTCTACCTTTAAAGACCCCACCCTTAAACGAACGTGATGGTGATATCCCCATTTTAGCGCAAACCCTACTAGAAGAGATGGCAGATCACTACAAAAGAGAGAACCTACATCTATCTGAAGAAGCCATCAAACTTTTAGAATCTCATAACTGGCCTGGAAATGTACGAGAATTGAGTAATGCTCTGGAGTATGCTCTAGTTCACTCAACAAGCAGCACAATATTAGCCAGCCATTTTCCAACTGATATGGTCAAGCAACTGACCTTAACAACCACTCCTATTCCACAAGAACCACAGCTCAACCAACTTGTAGTAGATCAAAACCCAAACAAGAAAACCATAGGCTACTACCAAAAACCAGACGATATTTCTGAAAAGCAGATGATCCAGCAGGCATTAAAAAAGGCAAATGGAAACAAAGTACAGGCCAGTAAATTATTAAATATGTCGAGAACAACTTTATGGAAGCGTATTGTAAAATATGGACTGTGATGCTGTTGAATTCATAGTAAATTCAAGCCAATGGTGAAAAAAAAAAAAAAAAAAAAAATGCTTTTATTATTAGGGGTCAAGGGGGATTATCTCCCTTGTGGGTTTGGGCTACGCTCAAGGTTTTGCCTTTATTTTTAAGCCTTTTCATTTAAAAGTGGGGGATTGGGGGCCTGCAAGGCCTCCCAAGGTTTTGCTTTTGACTGTATATTTTTAATTTAAAATCACTATACCAAAGATCTTCCATTCATAGACCACCCAAAAGTCGCCTATACAGTAATTAAACAAAAAAAACCAGTTAGGTTTGTCTAACTGGCCTTTTTTTATCTGCAAACTTTTTATTTTTTCAACTATCTGGTGAAAGCACTACGCATGAAGGTAATTACTCTCCAGATTTCATCTTCTGAAAGATTTACTTCACTACCAGGACCGAAAGCATTCATCTCAGTTTTTGGACTACCATCTCTGGTGATCCAGAATAGCTGACCATCCTGCTTGCCTTCCATATAGCCAGGCTCAATAAAAGATGTTGGTTTTGGTTTTTCAATATCTGCGGCAGCAGAACCTTGTCCATCACCTTCTGTTCCATGACACTTTTTACATTTTCTTTTGTATATTTTACCCGCTTTTTTCAGAAACTTACGATCAACATCTTCTGGGTCATATGGATTTTCCATCTCCAAAAATTCTGCTGGAGCAGTTTGAATAGCCAAAGCTGGTGTCGCCATAAATGTCAGCAAACCCAAAACCGCCAGTGTACAAAGAGTTTTCATAATTCAGTCCTTAATAGAAAAATTTATGACAAAAAAAGGGGCTGAGGTAAACTCAGCCCCTCCATAATGTCAGACTACGAACAGATTAATAAATGTCGTATGTTGTGTTGTAGACATTAAATTTACCTGTAGGCATTCTCAGACCTTTGATACGCTTTTTGATCTTATGGGTTTTGTCGTCGATAACAACAACTTCACCAGCTTTATCCCACAACGAAATCCAAACTTCGTTACCTTTCTTGTTGAACTCCATGTGAACAACCTTCTTCTTGAAGGTGATCTCAACTGGGTCAGCATCAGGACGCTTCTGGTCGAAGATAGTTAGAACGTTAGATTTCTTCGGGTTGATTGTGTTGTCACAGTAGACATAATGGCTGTTTGGATGAGTTTTGATGAACAATGAGTTACCGCCCAACTCCCACTCACGAACAACTGTCCAAGCATAAGGCTTGCTTGGGTCTGTGCTGATCATGGAGACCAAACCTTCACCAAGATGTACAGTAGCCCATACACGGCCATACTTAGGATCTACCCAGTTAGCACCACGACCAGGATGTGGTTTTGTGCCAACTTTGATGTTTTTAACCAATTTACGTGTGACTGTGTCAATAACGGAGATTGTGTCACGTGCGTTTGCAGCAACCAGGAAGTAACGCTTTGTGGAGTCCCAACCACCATCGTGGAGGAAACGCTCAGCGTTAATTTTAGTCTCTGTGATTGTACCATCAGCCAATTTGCTGTAGTCAACCAAAAGAACAACACCTGTCTCTTTTAGGTTAAGAACCCACTCAGGAGCATTATGTGATGCAACGATAGATGCAACACGTGGCTCTGGGTGATACTCGTTGGTGTCGTAGGTGTAACCACGAGTACCAACAATTTTCAGAGGCTCAAGTGTGTCACCTTTCAAGACAACATAATGAGGAGGCCAGTAGTTACCAACAACTGCATAGCTATCTTCATATCCTTTAAATTTGGATGTGTCGATAGAACGGGCATCGATACCTGTTTTGATCTCAGCAACCAAGTTTGGTGGGGAAGCCCACATATCCATCATGGTAGCTTTACCGTCACGACCAATCGCATACATGTAGCGACCAGTTGATGAGGTACGTAGAATGTGCACAGCAAAACCAGACTTGATAACGTTCAATACCTCTTTGGTATCACCATCGATGATAACAACATTACCAGCGTCACGCTCTACAACACCAAAATAGTTTTTCCAGTTTCTGCGAGGTGGTCTTGTAGGACGCTTGTTTACAGGAACGTGAACTTTCCAGGATTTTTTGATCTGCTTCATACCCCACTCTGGTGGAGCAGGTGGTGCAACTTGTACATAGCGGGCCATCAGGTCCACTTCTGCATGGGTCATGAAACCATCTTTACCCCATCCAGGCATACCGCCATCGGTTCCGTTATACAGGATGTTTTTCAGGGATTTCAGAGTTTTCAAACGGGTTTTGGCTGGAGTGATGTTTGGACCAGTAGCCCCTTGACGCAAAGCACCATGACAACCAGAACAACGGTCAAAATAGTCAACTTTGGCTTTTTCAAATTCTGCCTTGGTCAACTTTGGTATTGGCTGCAACTTTGCGGCTTGTGCACCTGCTGCCAGCATTAAAGCTGCAACACCTGCCACAAGCGGTGGTAAAACTTTTACACGACTCATACAATTCTCCTCAGTTTCAAATAGTTAAAAGTTTAAATTCTTTCATTAATATTAATAAGACTTAGCTAAAAGCCGAAAAAAAATATCCTTCAAAAATATCGGCGGTTTTCTCCCTCAACAAGAAAACGCAAAGACATGAGATTTATGCAATAAACACAAAACCTTATAAAAAATTTTCCTGTGAATATTACACTGAGCAATTCAGGGAAATCAACGAATAAAATCCATTTTGCTAAAATTAATTTTGTTTGGATTTACCTTCTTGATTTATAAAATTGTCACGCCTGCAAATAAAACATACTCCTACTAACTAATTATGTTATAAAATGTATCCATACATATCTGTAACAGGCTGAAAATCAAAGATTTTCTAATCACAAACAACAAATCAAAAAACAGAGAAACCAACTATGTTAAGAGAAAAACTCTCCATCATCTCCCTAATTTCTACTTTAGCGATTTTACCTTTTTCTTCTACTCCTGCATTAGCAGAAGAAAAAACGGTTTTACAGGTAATGATTAGAACTGGTGATGGCGGTCAGCAAAAAGATCGCCACATCAGAAAACTAAAAACTCTACTTACCAGTAAAGGCTGCCCGGCCAGAGTGGAATTAATCAAAAATGGTGCTCCAACTCCAGCAACCACCGATATTGAATTCTCTCCAGAACCGATTTCAATCAGCCAAAAACGTCTAACCAATTTTCGCCTTTTGGCGCAAGCCAGAACAATCGAAAACAAAACCAAAATTGGCGGTGCAATTATCACCAAAAAAGCTGCTGGAATTGATGATATCGCCCTGCTAACCAAAAAGAGATTCTCTTTTGTCTCTCCTATATCCCACTCTGGTTATCTACTACAAATAAAAATGCTTGAAGAAGCTGGGGTAAAACCCGATCCCAAACAAGCTATTTTTGTTGGTAACCATGTTGGTGCAGCTAGTATGCTCCTTCATGGTGACACTTTTGCTGCTACCGTTGCAGCCCCTTTAGCCAGAGATTGGCTGACAATCAATAAAGAGCTTCATATCGTTGCCCAAACACCATTGGTAGAAACTGGTGGTTGGTGGGTAAACAGACGAGTTAACGAAAAACAGGCTTTAGTCTGTGCAAAAATTCTATCTCAAATAAAAGGCTACAGACTTAAACTCTTCCCCTCCTGGGTTGGTGGATTCAATCCCCAGTAAATTTTACTCAGCCCAGATAAAATAAAAGCAAAAGAGATAGTCCGACATCTCTTTTGCTTTTTTACTTTCACTCCTCTTTAAGTGTGTCCTTATGCCACGGCACATCTTTGTGCACTAGATTATAGTGACACTGGATACAGGTCTTCTTCTTTTTATGGATGTCAAATTTCTTAAACCATTTTCCATCCTTCTTGTGGCAATTTCTACAGCTGGCAGAATCCTCTTCATACATCTTCCTGCGCACCTTGGCCGCTGAATCTTTTCGCAACTCTTCCCGACTGACGATATCCCGTAAAGAGCTGGAAATTGCGTGGAACGGACTTTCCCCCATACCGCCCTTATTGACATAGAAAAACTTCCACATCAAAATTTCCCGCACACTGTGCTGCTCATGACAGCCGATACAACCTGGTTTTATATCCATCTCATTATCATAGTGCGCCGATTCGCGGTACTCTTCATATGGATAGGCATGACATTCAGCACAACCAACAGAGACATGAAAGAGAGAAGGCTCAATCTTCTTGGATGGATTAAAGTCTTCAACGGATCTTGATAGCCCACCTTCTGGTTCATATGCTTTGAAATCTTCAAAAATTTCATGGCAACTAATACAGATAGATATCCGGTGAAACCGGGTAGCACTCCAGCTAAGAATAATGATTAGCGCAAGACCAGCAGCAATAGCGGAGGCAATACCCAATTTAGTTTTAAAAAATTTCAATCTGCTTCCCCATCAATTATTGTTCGCCCAGATTTCAAACACTTCTCATCATCTCTTTGTAGATAGCCATGTGTTTTTCATTATCAACACGAATATCGCCATATTTATCCCCAGGCCTGGCAGGTATCACAGTCACAACGGTATCATTCCATGATTGGGAGCCACTTTTTGGGTCCAGTGCTATAGGAATAATATCGTTGGGGTTGGTCCCTTTATCTTTCCACCAAAGATTAAAGTCGATATCAGCATCTATCAGACTCTCATCCGCCCAGTTTGCCCGGTAATCACGTTTGGCCATTGCAACTCGACCATAGGTACTGCGTCCTACAGATGTGGCAATTCCCACCACCTGAGGATGAATACCTTGGGTAATCCATGCCTTGGTAACCATATAGCCAGCTTCAGTTACTACCCTTACCAAGCTGTTATCCTTGATACCCATTTTTTTAGCCACATCCTTATTCAACCACATGGGATTGGAGTGGTTCAACTCGGCAAGGAGCTTCAAGTTTGATGTTCTGGACAGTGTGTGGTGGACCACTTTAAAAGAGGTTAAGATAAACTCATTTTTTTGCAACTCAGCATGGCGTTGATTTTCACTCCAAGTCAATTCTGGAATCTCAATTTTTCCAGATGGAGTTGAAAAACCGTCATTTATATATGCACCATATTTAGCTTTGACGGTATCACCTTTTCTATTTGTGATTTTACGGGTTAAGGTATCGATTTTACCATAACTCGGCCAAGTCCCTTTGCGGATCTTTTTATAGTATTTTTTTAACTCAGGGGTTGCCTTGATCTCTCTCTTGACCCAATCTTTGGCGTTGGAAAAAGCCCAATATTTTTTCATTTCACGGGAACCATCACTATCAACCGCAGCAACGATTTTCTTGAAAATTTCCCGCACATCCTTCGCCTTACCAAGAGGTTTGTTGTTTGGATTGCTCACAGTAACCCAAGGCCAGGCTGAAGTTGGGGCAGATCCCACATCATAACGCTCTATAGAGACCACATCGGGTAGGATAAGATCGGCAAATTCCGATGTTTCACTCATAAAGGGTGAAAAATCTACTATATAGGGGATTAGCTCTTCGTTTTTCAAAACCTCTTTCCAGAGACTGGCAGCAGGAGAGCTGTAAGCAGGATTACTCATATGGTTAAAGAGTACTGAAACACTCCTCTGACCATCCTTCACCTCAAAAGGAAATGAATAATTTAAATTAAGCTTACCTTCATCCGCTTGGGGAGGGGTTGGTTTGGGAGAAGCCAGGTTATAACTTCTTGGCAGACAGTTACCACCACGTATTTCCACATTGCCGGTAATAACCGCCAAAAGTTGGCAGGCAGCTTCGGCATCAACACCATTTTTATGTAGGCTCACACCGTTCATACTAAATACAGCTGCCGGTTTTACCTGGGCAAACTCAATGGCGATATTTTTTATGGTTTTAGCTTTTAGCCCACTGGCTTTAGCGGCTTTTTCTAAAGTGAACTCTTTTAATGAGTCAGCAAGTTCGCTACTGCTAAAATTGGTCCAGTTATCTATAAACTCAGTATCAGCAAGCCCCTCCTTCATGATGGTATTAGCCATTGCCAGTGCAACAATACCATCGCTACCAGGAAAGATTGCCATCCAATCGTCACTACGTCCAGCTGTATTGGACATACGGACATCAAAAGTTATCAAAGTCAGTTTATTTCTAACTACGGAATCTGACAATCGCTGTGCCAGAGGGAGGGCTGTTTCAAAAATGTTACAGCCAAAGTTCAACAGATAACGTGAATTTTCAAGGTCAGGGAAGATAAACTCCTCACCCATCATCTTTTTTAAAGCTACCTGTTTAGAATTATTTCCAATAGATTTTGTGCGGCTTCTAATTAGTGATTTTGAACCGATTGTATCCATGAAACGACTGGCTACACCATCTTTGAATGCCCCATCATTCATATGGATAGAGTCAGGGTTATCCAAAGCATTTACTACTTTGCTGCCAACCTCTGCAATAGCCTCATTCCAACTAATCTCTCTCCATTTACCTTCACCACGCTCGCCAACTCTTTTCAGTGGTGTAACTATCCGGTCAGGGTCAACCGCACCAAAGA
Organism: Magnetococcales bacterium; assembly: GCA_015232405.1. GTDB lineage: Bacteria > Pseudomonadota > Magnetococcia > Magnetococcales > JADFYX01. Next base: position 43,690 of record JADFZS010000029.1, read on the forward strand.
AAGAGGCCAAGCCCTTGGAGCAAAATTTACCACGGGTTGCAATATGGTTGGGATCACCTTCACATTTAAGAACCTGCCCTTTTTCCGTATAGGTAAAACCACCATCAAAATAGGGGCACAAATTACATAGATAAGAACTTCTTACGCGAGCTTGGAAAGTTCTGATTTGATGAAAATCATCACCACCCAGCTTCAACTCCATAGCTTGGCTGATAGCTGGAGCGACAGCAGCTGCGGCTGCTGTCGCTGCTCCCATCTTTAATACGCTACGTCTGCGGAATCCTGACATAAGTCCTTAACCCTTAATAGAATGACTGCAAATACTGTCCACCCAAAACCCACCATACCCTCATACCATAAACACCTACACATACCATCAAGGAAGCCGCAACAATGGCGTAGATATTTCTGCTGAGAGGAGAGACGAGAATAAAGAATGGAATGGCCAGACCTATGACTATCTCCAGCCAGAAGTAGGGGAACTTGAAGACTCCCATCAACACCTCTTCATGAGCCAGCACCACATTCATACTGCCGTAAGTGGACTGCATGAACTCCAAAAAGAGTAGGAACACATCAAAAACCACTCCATACATCATGTATTGGGACAACTCGACCAACAGCTCCGAGTCAATGCGTTTGGCAGCAGACAAGAATAGGTTCTGAACAAAAACAATCAGAATCAATAAACCAATGCCGGATATGAAAGCTCCGGTTAAAAACAGTAGCGGGGCAAGTGCTGTGTTATTCAAGAACCTTCCTGGATTAAACTCCATAACCACGCCAGTGTACCACTCCAAGGCGTAAAGAAGCATAATAGCCAAAATACCTAAGGACTTTGCCCATATAGCATTGTTCTTGATGATAAAATATGTGTAGGCAATCATGGTCGTTAGATAGGAGCAGATCAAAACTGTGCCCCAGGCCATAGGTCCGGTCGCATGCCAGTATCCGGGAATCAATAGATAGATGAAACGTACAGGCTTACCCAGATCCCAAGTTAGCAAAACTGGCACAATCACCAGCATCAAGATTGCTGTAATTGCCGCTGTTAATGCAAGAGGTTTAAAGCGTTCTAATCCAAAAACCCAGCCAAAAGTAGAGATGACAAATGCACCTGCACTAGCACCAACGAGCCAGAAATAGACAGAAACCGTAGTTCCCCAAGCTACATGGTGAAAAACATTGAACGTGATGACACTATCTTCCATGCAACTGGCTCCCTAACCAAAGAGGAAAATTTTAAAGGCTTTCAAGACATCACTCGCTTTATGAGGAACTGTCTTCAAGAAGCCGATTGCATGCTGACCAACTTGTGGCATGGTCGGTTCACCTTCAATGATATCTGCAAAAGTATCCCCTTCATGGTTTCTCTTATAGTCATTATACTCCTCTTTGAGTTGAGCCGAACGATTTGTATAACTCAGAGGTTCATCCATGATCTCCCAATCGCTACCGATATAGGATACTGAAGGACTGGTTCCCAATTCTGGTTTCAAGACAGTCAATCGCTCAGTAGAGGCCAGTTTGGCAACCTCACTATCAGGATCATTCATATCACCAAAAATTCGCGCCCCACCGACACAAGCCTGTACACATGCTGGTACAAGACCTTTTTTTACACGGTGCACACAAAATGTACATTTATCGACAACCATGTGGGGGAGATTATTATCTGTCCGTTTTGCCGGAAGCATATGCCGGGCATTGTATGGGCAAGCCACCATACAGGTCCGACAGCCGATGCAACGATTGTAGCGTTGTAGAACAAAACCATCTTTATGTTTGTAGGTAGCTTGAGTAGGACAGTTGCGCACACACACCGGATAGTCACAATGGTTACACAAGCTCGGCATAAACACCCTGCGAGTGTTTGGATACCTGCCTTTATCCATTACCTTGACCCAAGTTCGCCAGCTACCGAGTGGGATACCAAACTCAGCTTTACAAGCAACCGCACAGGACATGCAACCAATGCATTTCCTTAAATCGACTACCATTCCGTATCTCTTGGCTCCGGGTACTCCCCGGGTTCCGGGAGATTGTAGTCCGTACGAACGACGTGCTCCTTCCATAAAGGGCCTCTTTTCCTCAATTTTTTAACTTTTCAACTCTGACACTTTAGCATCAAAACAGAACAGAAACACAACCAGCAATCAATTTCTGTCTTTTATCAGTGAACCAAACCAACCATTGTGTTGTCAATACCCCTTGGGAGGGTTTTGTAAAGTGTAATTTAGCCAACAAGCTTCCGCACCGCCCGGAATATTCTCAGATTGCGCCATGACCTGTCCTTGATATAGGTCAATTATGTAGAAGAATTTCAACATTTTTTTATATTTTTTTTATTATTCTGTTGTTTATGCCATACAATCAT